>CBDUPT010000061.1:0-9774 GCA_965369165.1 uncultured Flavobacteriales bacterium
GAATGGATTTAGTAGAACAACCACAAGTAAATAATTCTAAACAGCAGTACACATGCCCCATGCACTCTGAAATAATTACAGACAAACCCGGTTCATGTCCAAAATGTGGAATGGATTTAGTGCCATTAGAACCCAGTGAAAGTTCAGAACAGAAAGCATATAAAGAATTGATAAAGAAGATGAAAATCTCATTATTGTTTGCTTTTCCTGTTTTTGTAATTTCTATGAGTGATATGATTCCCAATAATCCTCTAACTAAAGTAATGGATCATCAAAGTTGGAATTGGGTACAGCTTATTTTAACCATACCAATTGTTTTTTATACTTGTTGGATGTTTTTTGTTAGAGCTTGGAAATCGATTATTACATGGAATTTAAACATGTTTACCTTGGTAGGTATTGGTACTGGTGTAGCATTTCTGTTCAGTGTAGTGGGATTGCTTTTTCCTGACCTATTTCCTAATGAATTTAAAACCGAATCAGGAACAGTTTTACTTTATTTTGAGGCAACAGCAGTCATTCTAACCTTAGTTTTATTAGGACAATTATTAGAAGCTAGAGCCCATAGTAAGACTAGTGGAGCAATTAAGGAATTACTAAAATTAGCACCATCTGAGGCTATTTTAGTAAAGAATGGAGAAGATAAGGTTATTTCAATACACGATATACAAGTTGGGAATTTATTAAGGGTAAAACCTGGAGATAAAATACCTGTAGATGGTAAAATTTCAGAAGGTAGCAGTAGTATTGATGAGTCTATGATTTCAGGAGAACCTATTCCTGTGGATAAAAAAGAAGGAGACAAAGTAAGTTCAGGTACAATTAATGGTAATAAATCATTCATTATGATTGCTGAACGAGTAGGGGCAGATACGCTGCTCTCTCAAATTATTCAAATGGTAAATGAGGCTAGTCGTTCTCGGGCACCTATCCAAAAATTAGTAGATACCATAGCGAAATACTTTGTCCCTATAGTTGTTTCCATAGCTATTCTAACGTTTATTGTATGGGTAGTTTTTGGACCTGAACCAGCTTATGTATATGGTTTTGTAAATGCTATTGCCGTACTTATTATAGCTTGTCCTTGTGCACTTGGTTTGGCAACACCAATGTCAGTTATGGTCGGAGTTGGTAAAGGAGCGCAGTCAGGTGTGTTAATCAAAAATGCTGAAGCTTTAGAGACAATGAATAAAGTAGATGTATTGATTACCGATAAAACAGGAACCATCACGGAGGGAAAACCATCAGTCGAAAAAGTGTATGCTGTTGATGGAAGTAATGAAGCAAAGCTGTTGCAACAAATAGCATCTTTAAACCAGTACAGCGAGCATCCATTAGCAGAAGCGGTGGTTAATTATGGAAAAACAAAGGAAGTTCAATTAATTGAAGTAAAGGATTTTGAAGGTGTAACAGGGAAAGGAGTAGTTGGAACAGTTGAAGGAAAGAAAATAGCCTTAGGAAATATGAAATTGATGGAGAAAGTTAATGCTACCATACCTGATGAGTTAAACACTAAGATAATTTCAGAACAGAAATTGGGTAAAACAGTTTCTTACATATATGTTGATGCAAAGGCTGTTGGATATGTTGCTATTTCCGATGCAATAAAAGAATCTAGTAAAAGAGCTATTACTGAGCTAATTAGCATGGGGGTAGAAGTAATTATGATGACTGGAGATAATGGGAATACTGCAAAAGCTGTAGCAGACACTTTAAATTTGACTGATTTTAAAGCGGAATGTTTACCAGAAGACAAATTACAAGCTATAAAAGAACTGCAAGCTCAAGGGAAAGTGGTTGCTATGGCAGGAGATGGGATTAATGATTCTCCAGCATTAGCTCAAGCCGATGTCGGTATAGCAATGGGAACAGGAACTGATGTAGCTATCGAAAGCTCTGAAATTACCTTAGTAAAAGGTGATTTACATGGTATAGTGAAGGCAAAAAACCTTAGCCATGCAGTAATGAGAAACATTAAACAAAACTTATTTTTTGCATTTATCTATAATATTTTAGGAGTGCCAGTAGCCGCAGGATTATTATTCCCAGTTTTTGGGTTATTATTATCTCCTATGATTGCAGCAGCAGCAATGAGTTTCAGTTCAGTATCTGTCATTGCAAATTCTTTGAGGTTGAGGAGAGTGAAAATATAATTAACTAACTTAATCCTTAATTTTTCATAATATATTATATGATAAATATTTACTTATTATATTTGTAGTAATGAATTTTCATAAACTCATTATATCAATTATATTATTGCTGACTTACTCATTTGGGTTTGCACATAACTTAGTACCTCATTGTAATGATTCAGGTGAAGAGAATCATAATCATGCACCAAGTCATAATCACCACTACCATGCTGAAGGAGAAGATATAGATTCCGAACATTCTGACATTGCTCATAACAATCATTTTGATGAAGGAATTAATGATTTTATTACATGTTTGGTTAATGAATCAGAAACACCAGAAGAAGAATGTTCTATTGAACATTGTTTTATAATCAATTCGAATAGCTTTTCGTTAAAAGACATCAACAAAATTCAAGTAGCAATAGTATTATTTACTGTAACTCAGCCAATAGTTCAAAATGAACCTATTGCATATTCTTCTACGGATTTAGAGATAAATTATCTGTCTCCTCCTCTTGAAGATTCGCCTCATAGAGGACCTCCTTTTATTTAATTAGTGAAATAGTTCAGTTAGATCGTCTAAAGATGACTCTTTAGACTATTATGGACTGTTGTATTTCAAATTCTTTTGCGTTAATGATAGCAGCAATATTTACTGATATTTCATCGGAAAAATAATGTATCGCACATTAAAACGCCTTCAAAAAAAGACCGCAAGAATTCAAGCTTTCATAAGTTTGATAGACTTTCAACTTTATAAATATGAATTATGATTAATAAAATAATAGCATTCTCAATAAATAACAAGCTAATAATTGGCTTGTTTACTGTCGCCTTGATAGTAGTGGGAATTTGGAGTGTCACAAAAGTACCTTTAGATGCTGTGCCTGATATAACCAACAATCAAGTGCAAGTAATTACTCAAGCCCCTAATTTAGGAACAGAGGATATTGAACAGTTTGTAACTTATCCAATAGAAGTAGCAATGGCAAATTTGCCAAGTGTAACAGAGATTCGTTCCATATCTCGTTTTGGATTATCGGTAGTCACTATTGTATTTGATGATGATATGGGAACTTACCTCCCAAGACAACTTGTAGCCGAGAAGCTCACGGAAGTTAAAGAAGAAATACCACAAGGGTTTGGAGTACCATCAATGGGCCCAATTTCTACTGGATTAGGTGAGATTTATCAATACACCTTAAAGGTAGATGCTGATCATAAAGAGCAGTATTCTTCAACCGATTTAAGGACTATGCAAGATTGGATAGTTGCTAGACAAATGGCAATGGTTCCAGGGGTGGTAGAAATTAATGCCATTGGTGGGAAGATTAAACAATATGAAGTAGCTGTTAATCCTGATGAATTAAAAGCCATCGGAATTACAATTCTTGATGTTTTTAATGCCTTAGAAGCCAACAATCAGAATACAGGTGGGGCATACATTGAAAAAGACCATCAAGCCAACTTTATCAGAGGAGAAGGATTAGCCAGAAGCCTGCAAGACATTGAAAATATTGTAGTAAAAAACATCAACAACTTACCGATCAGTATTAAAGATGTAGCTAAAGTAAAATTTGGATCTGCGGTGCGTTATGGAGCTTTAACACAAGATGGAGAAGGTGAAGTAGTTGGAGGGTTAATAATGATGCTAAAAGGAGCAAATTCCAATGAAGTAATAGTTAATGTAAAAGACCGAATGGAAGAGATTCAAAAATCTTTACCAGAAGGGGTAATAATTGAACCGTTACTTGATAGAAGTAAACTGATTGCAAAAACCACTGGTACAGTTACTACAAATCTTTTAGAAGGAGCTTTGATTGTGATTTTTGTTTTGGTCTTTCTATTGGGTAATTGGAGAGGAGGATTAGTAGTAGCCTCTACCATCCCATTATCCTTATTGTTTGCATTTATAATGATGCATTATTTTGGAGTATGGGCAAACCTAATGAGTTTAGGTGCAATTGATTTCGGAATAATAATAGATGGAGCAGTAATTATTGTTGAAAGTACCGTGTTTATGTTGCACGGAATAATTCTCAAAAAACAAAACATAACAGCAAAAGTAAGAGATGATGTCGCTTATAAATCATCGAGTAAGATGATGAACTCTGCCTTTTTTGGTCAGCTTATCATTTTAATAGTGTTTATACCAATACTTGCTTTAGAAGGTGTTGAAGGGAAAATGTTTAAGCCTATGGCACTTACATTTATGTTTGCTATGATTGGGGTTATGATACTTTGTTTAACCTATGTTCCTATGATGTCGGCTTGGTTTATCAGACCAGATAAAAAAGAAAAAGCATCTTGGGGGGATCGATTTGTTATTTGGTTAGAAAACCTTTATGAACCAGTATTAGGTAAAGCATTGAATAAGAGTAAATGGATAATAGCGTCTGCTGTTGTATTACTAGGGCTATCTATTTTTACGTTTACAACAATGGGAGGCGAATTTGTGCCTCAGTTAGATGAAGGGGATATAGCTTTTCATGGCATTCTTAAACCTGGAAGTTCATTGACAGAAACCATTGCAACTACTACAAAGATTGAACAAATTGTAAAAAGCAATTTCCCCGAAGTAGAAAAGATTGTCTCAAGAATTGGTGTAGCAGAAGTTCCTACTGACCCAATGCCGATGGATATTGCAGATATTTTCGTGATTATGAAACCACAAAGTGAATGGGTTTCTGCTGATAGCAAAGATGAAATGGTGGAGAAAATGAAGGAAGCTGTTGAGCAAATACCAGGAGTGAATTATGAATTTACCCAACCCATTGAAATGCGTTTCAATGAATTATTAGAAGGGGTAAGAGAAGATATTGCCATCAAACTATATGGAGATGATATTACCATATTGGCGACTAAGGCAGAAGAAATATCAAAAATAATTGCAGGAACACAAGGTATTGGAGATATGAAAGTAGAAGCAACTACTGGCCTTCCTCAAATGACCGTCAATTACAACAGGCACAAACTGGCTCAATATGGTTTGAATGTAGAAGACTTAAACACAGTTGTTCAGTCTGCTTTTGCAGGAGGAAAAGCAGGGGTTATTTTTGAAGGAGAAAAACGCTTTGACTTAGTAGTTCGATTAGACAAACAATATAAACAAGGGATTGACGATCTTAAAAACTTGTACGTTAATTTGCCCTCAGGTACACAAATTCCTTTAAAAGAAGTAGCAGATATTAGCTACAAACCTGGGCCGATGCAGATTAGTAGAGACAATACCAATCGTAGAACGTATGTTGGTGTTAATGTTCGTGGTCGAGATGTAAAATCATTGGTAGAAGAAATGAAGCAGAAATTAGATGCTCAATTAAAACTACCTCCGGGTTACTTTATTCGTTACGGTGGTGCATTTGAAAATTTAGAAAGAGCGACTAATCGCCTTAAAATAGTTTTACCTATTGCTTTAGGGCTTATTTTCTTATTCATTTTCTTTGCATTGAGATCAATGAAACAGACAGCTATGATTTATATGGCAATTCCGTTAGCTGCTATTGGTGGGGTGTTCTCTCTTTGGTTAAGAGACATGCCTTTTAGTATTTCAGCAGGAGTTGGGTTTATTGTACTCTTTGGTGTGGCTGTATTAAATGGTCTTGTCCTCATAAGTGGATGGAACGAATTAAAAGAAGAAGGGGTAGATGACTTAGGAGAACGAATTCGTTTAGGAGCTAAAAGAAGAATAAGACCTATTCTATTAACCGCATTAACAGATGTATTAGGCTTTTTACCAATGGCGGTTTCTACTTCAGCAGGAGCAGAAGTACAACAACCTTTAGCTACGGTAGTAATTGGAGGAATGATAACAGCAACCTTGTTAACCTTGTTTGTATTACCAATTTTATACTGTTGGGTAGAGAGTAGAAGCCAACCAATTGTTGTTCCTAAATTGGCTACAGCACTAGTTCTTGTGGGTGGGCTATCGCTTTTTTCTGTTGGTAGTGTGAATGCTCAAAACACTTCAGCACAAAGCATTCCCAATGTAGATGAAGCTCTAAAAATAGGGTTGTCTAATAATGGAAAAGTTAAAGCTGCAAAAACAAATGTTGAGTTGCAGGAGCAAGGTAAAAAAGCTGCTTTTGATTTAGGTAAAACAGATGTCGGTATTCAATATGGACAATACAATAGCTTTGAAAATGACTTAGCTTTTGATATTAATCAAAACTTTGCTTTCCCTACGGTATACACCAATCAACGAAGGTTAGCTAATGAGAAAATTGCGGGAAGTCAATTTCAAGTATCTATCTCAGAGAATCAATTGAAATTTGATATACGTAAAACATGGTATCAATTAGCATATTTTACCGAAAAACAAAAACTGCTGTTGTTTCAAGATACCATTTATACGAAATTTTTGAATGCTGCAAACCGTAGATATGAAACAGAAGCAAGTAGTTATTTAGAAAAAGTATCAGCTGAGACAAAGGTAATGGAACTAAGAAATGAGTTGAAAATGGTAAATGCTGATATAGCTATCCAAGAACAACAACTTAGAGTATTGTTAAATGATACAAATGAAATTAGGTTTATCCCAGCAGTTTTAGATGAAAGATTAATTGGTAATACACAAGATGTGAATCAAGTGGAAAACAATCCATCGCTTTCTTATGTTAAACAGCAAATAGAAATTGCAGAGGCTGAAAAAGGAGTTGAAAATGCTAAACTACTTCCTGATTTTTCAATAGGTTATTTTAACCAATCCCAAATTGGCAGCTCATTAGAAAATGGAAGTTTTGCAATTGGCTCTGATCGTTTTTCTGGAATCCAAGCAGGTATTTCAATCCCTTTATTTGCTGGATCTTACAGGGCAAACATAAAATCAGCAAAGTTCAAGACACAGATTGCTAAAACCAATGCTGACTATTATCAAACCGTACTTCAAGGACAGTTTCAGCAACAATTAAATGAGGTGTTGAAATATAAAGAAGGGTTGAGTTATTACAAAACACAAGCAGTTCCTCAAGCTGAATTAATTATATCAAGTACTCAAAAAAGTTTTGATAATGGTGCTATTGGTTATATAGAATATTTCCAAAACATCAATCAAGGTTTAACATTAAAATTTAATTATTTAGAAACTCTAAATGGGTATAACCAAGCAATAATTAGCTTAGAATACCTTATTGGTCAATAACATTAAAAACAAAAAAGATGAAAACAAATATAAAATTAATAGCTCTTTTAGTCATATTCAGTATTACTATGGGAGGGTGTGGTTCGGACCACAATAAAGAAGATGGGCATAATCATGATGCTAATGAAGAATCTGCAAAGAATGATGATGGGCATGGGCATGAAGAAGAACACAGTGAAGAAGTGCATTTTTCAGAACAACAATTTGAATCATTAGCCATGAAAGTAAACCAACTGACCAAACGGAATATCAGCTCTTATATAGAAGCTAATGGACAACTGGAAGTTCCTCCTCAAAATGAAGCTACAGTTACAGCTATAATAGGTGCTAATATTTCATCCATAGAAGTAATAGAAGGGGATAAAATCAGGAAAGGACAAGTGTTAGCTTATCTTAGTCATCCTGATTTAATAAAAATTCAAACTGATTACGTAAGCAATTGGAATGAATTACAATACCTAGAAACAGAATATCAACGACAACAAAAATTATATGATGAAAAGATTGTTTCGGGAAAGGAATTTCAAAAAACTAAATCTGATTATCAATCTAAAGTTGCTTTAGTAAATGGTTTTGAAGCTCAATTAAAAAATATGGGATTAAGCCTCAATAAACTTCAACAGAGTGAAATTTACAACAGAGTGCCTCTGACAAGCCCTATTGATGGTTATGTAAGATTGGTTGAAGTTAAAACTGGTCAGTTCGTTCAACCTCAAACCGAATTGTTTGAAATAGTAAATAACGAACACATCCATGCTGATTTTATGGTTTTTGAAAAGGATATGCACAAAGTAAAAGAAGGTCAAAAGATTAAATTTATAAGTGAATCTGCACCCGACAAGGAGTTAACAGCAATAATACATTCTGTAGGAAAAGCATTTGAACAAGACCCTAAAGCGTTACATCTACATGCAGAAATAGAAAATAAAGAAGGGTTGCTGATTCCCGGCATGTACGTTCGTGGTCGTATAATGACTACTGCTACTGAAAACTATGCTTTACCCGAAGCTGGAGTTGTTCGTGAAGGAGATAAATATTTTATTTTTACTGCCAAACAAGAAAAAGATCATGGAAAAACGATGTGGGCATTTTCGCCAGTTGAAGTTATTGTAGGGTCAAATGATGATGATTGGGTGGAAATTAAATTTTTGAAACCATTAAAGAAAGGGAAAAAAGTAGCTTGGAACAATGCTTATTACTTAATGGCTGACATGAAAAAAGGTGAAGCTGAACATGAACATTAAAACTATTGTGACATGAATTTCTATCAAATAGGGTTACCCATATTTACAGTCATATTCTTATTACAGGTATTTGTCATAAGATCCTTAGTACTATGGAAGAAAACAGGGAAAAATCCTTTTATGTTTTCCAAGTCGGATGGAGCACATGATTATGCTGGCAAGGTATATAAGTTAATGGTTGTTGGAACTTGGATTTCGATTGCAATGTTCTCATTTTTCGATTCTTATTATAAATATCTATTGCCAATATGGTATTTAGATATGGAATGGGTAAGAATTTCTGGTGTAGGCTTAGTACTATTGGCTTTTGTATGGATAATAGTAGCTCAATTCCAAATGAAAAATTCTTGGAGAATTGGGATCGATTATAACGATAAGACAGAGCTAATTGATTCTGGTCTTTTTCAAATTTCTAGGAATCCCATTTTTCTTGGTGTAATTGTGTCATACATTGGAACTTTTCTAATCATTCCAAATTTGTTAAGTTTTTGTATAATGGTTTTAACGATTGTTATACTTCAAGTTCAGGTGAGATTAGAGGAAGAGTTTCTCATTAAGATACATGGAGATGAATATAACGTGTATAAAAACAAAGTTAGAAGATGGATTTAAAAACTACATTATGAGTAAAAGTTGTTGTAATGAAACACTAAATAATGAGCAGGACAAATCATCTTGGTTCGTTAAATATCGTCAGTATTTTCCAGCTGTATTCAGTTTCATACTACTATTAGTGGGTATAATTTTTGAACAGATCAAACCTGAACTATTCAAAATGGAATTAAAGTTATTAGTCTATGGCGTTGCTTACTATGCTGTTGGAAAGCCAGTTGTATGGAAAGCATTGAAAAAGCTTTTTACAGCTGATTTGTTTAATGAGTTTTTCCTAATGAGTTTAGCGACCATTGGAGCTTTTGCCATTGGTGAATATGCCGAAGGGGTAGCCGTTATGTTGTTCTATACCGTTGGTGAATTATTTCAAGAAGCAGCTGTTAACAGGGCGAAACGTTCCATAGAATCATTACTAAAATTACAAGTAGAAGAGGTAAAAGTAGTCGAGAATGGTAAACCTTACACAAAACATCCCAAAGATGTAGAAATTGGACAGGTTATTCAAGTAAGGTCAGGGGAGAAAGTAGCTTTAGATGGAGATTTACTCTCTGATTATGCTTCCTTCAATACAGCAGCTCTGACAGGAGAATCAGTACCAAGCAATATTGTAAAGGGAGATACGGTATTGGCTGGAATGGTG
>CBDUPT010000062.1:0-9742 GCA_965369165.1 uncultured Flavobacteriales bacterium
CTATATTTTCTTAATATTGCTTTGTAAAAAGTAAGACATGAGCTTTTATAAAGAGAATAAAACACAGGACACCCCCGAAATCACTTTTGACAAAAAAAGTGGTGAGATTGCAATCGAAGGTAGATCAATCCCTGAAAATTCTAATAAATTTTACACCCCCTTTATTGAGGAATTAACAAAATATGGGCAGTCGCCATTAGATAAAACAACGGTTTCATTCCGATTAGATTATTTTAATACAAGCTCTTCAAAAAGTATTCTTGAGATACTTAGAATATTAAAATCAATTACAGTTGCAGGTAAACAAGTTGAGATTAATTGGTTTTATGATGAGCATGATGAGGAAATAGAAGAATCTGGCACTGATTTTAGCAGCATAGTACAGATGCCGTTTAATTCAAAAATGATTCCAGCAAATTAATCATCCAGTTCCATTTTAAATTCAATATCCATTTTAGAAATAGAAGCTAACTTTTCACCCAAATCAAGCATCTCTTCATCATGTTCATCGTAAGTCCAAACAACATTACAGTCTAATCCTTTCGATTTTTTATCAGCTAAAAGCATTATTATTTGGGCAAGATGAACTGATGAGGTTGAATTCAAAAGATTAAAATGACAATGAAAATTCAAATTACGCAATTCCTTAATATTATAATTTTCAATAAAACTTTTTATTGGCTCGTATAAGCCAGCACAGTTTTCTGGGTATGAGTTCCCTTTAATTTGAAATACTTTGGTTTCAATATCAAAAGTCACTTCTGGACTATCATTAGTTGCCTCTCTATTTATCATACATTTTCTTTTTTATGAAGAGTTAAAGATAAGCTTAAAATAGATATTTCTTCTCCAATTTTTGTAAGCTTATAATTGAAATTTTTATCTGTTTTATACATCATGGACAAAAGACCTATCCCCCCTCTTCCATTTTGATCTAGTTCTGCTGACTCAAGTTTTTTTTCGAGTATTTTATTTAATTCCTTCTTATCAGCTTTTATTAATTCTTTAATACATTCTAAAAATTGTGTAGTGTTTTGATTAAGAATAGTATTTGTTGCAGTTAATGTATAACTATCAGAATTTTCTGTTAAAACAATATAAGCTAAAAGTGATTCATTATTTATTTTATCAGAATGGCTGATAATGTTTTGAATAGCTTCTATGACAATATATTTCAGTCTCTTTTTAAAACCTAATGATAGGGAATTTTTTAATAATGAGTTATTTATTAGAGAAATTAATGAAATTAATATATCTTGAGAAAACTCACCAATATGATGGCAAACTACATGCTCTGTATTTGAATCATTTTTTAAATCTTAATATTCCTTCAAGATAATTCGTTCACAATCCTTATACTGATGATTTAACTCCATAGTCTATATAATTTTTATCCCCATTACTAATACATCATCAACTTGTTTATTATCTCTTCTCCATTTTTCAATAAATATATCTAATTCCAATTTCTGTTCATGCATTGGTAATTTGTGAATTGATAACAAGAGGCTTTCAAAGCCTTTTAAATATAATTTTTTTCCTCTATCACCACCAAATTGATCAGGATAACCATCACTGAATAAATATACAATATCTCCAGGTAATAATTGAATTTGAGAAGATTTGAATTCTTTTTCCATAAAATCGTCACCTCCAATTGAAAAAGACGTAGTCTTGTGTCTTTCTAATTGCCCATCTCTAATAATTACAATAGGCCTATAAGCTCCAGAAAAACACATCTTATTATTCTTAAGATCAAATACACAAAGTGATAAATCAAGACCATCATGAATCGTAATCTCTTGAGATTTTTTCAAGGTTTTATTCAAGAGAGAGTCTAACTTATGTAAGAATTTACCAGGATCAGTGATTCTATGTTGATTAGCAATTTCTTTTAACAGAGTACTACTAATCATACTCATAAAAGCCCCAGGAACTCCATGACCTGTACAATCAGCACATGCTAACACAAATTTATCATCAATTTGCTCGTACCAATAAAAATCTCCACTTACTATATCTCTAGGTTTGTAAAAGATAAATGATTCGGGAAATAAATTTTGAATTAAATCATTACTTGGTAATATAGATTGTTGAATTCTTAAAGCATAATTAATACTATCGGTTATATTATTATTCTTTTCTTCAATTTCTTCACTCTTTTTTACTACTTCTTTTGTTCTAATGTCCAACTCATCTTCTAATCTTTTTTGAATAGCTTTTTGGTTTGCCTCACGCTTCTTAACTATATAAATAATAATAATAGCTAGCCCAACTACTGAAAGAAGATAAAACCACCATTTTTTCCAAAAAGGGCTAGCAATAACAATTTTAAATCCTATTGTTTCTTCAGAACAAAACCCATCACTATTACATGCTTTTACTTTAAAAGTATATTCACCATCATCAAGTCTAGGATATGTTATAGTAGCGCTAGATGTGCTTTCAGACCAATTTAAGTCATAACCTTCAAGAAAATATGTGTATTGAACACCTTCTGGTTGCTTAAAACTAATTCCAACAAAATCAACTTTTAGTTTATATGATTTATAAGGCAATTCTATTACTTCAGAAAATGGAGTCTCATTATCTGAAACCCATACTTTTTTAATGTTAACCAATGGAGGGGTTGTATTTTTAATAAACTTTTTTGGGTTGAATTTTATTACTCGATCATGTGTACCAAACCAGATAAAACCATCTTTATCCTTGTAGGTTGCTCTGGGATTAAAATCATCGGTAATTCCCTTGCTTTTTGAAAAAACATCAATTGCAGATGACTCAGAACTAATTCTACTTAATGCTCCTCTATGTCCAACCCAAATGCCTCCATAGTCATCTGCAATTATACTATAACAGTAATCAGATTTAAGCCCAAGTTCAGCAGAAATATGTATAAAACTATCCTTTTCTTGTTTAAACACTCCATTACCCAAGGTGGCAATCCATAAATTTTTATCCGCATCTATAGCCAATGCTGAAATATCCATTAATTGATCTTCATCCGAAATAATCAGATGTGAAATCTCGCCTTTTTCAATAATAGTTATTGAATTACTGTGAGAACCAATAAATATTTTATCTCTATAATCTAATATATCATAAATAGAGTTGTGTGTTAATCCATTGTTTGTTTTATATACGTCAGTTTTACCTGTTAACAGATTTTTATTTATTAATCCTCCTTCAGTTCCTAACCATATACGATTATTTTTCCCTGAAGAAGTGTTGATTTTATTTGCTAAGTATGATGTAACTAAATATTCTTTTTTAAAGGTTTCTTTTTTTGTATTAAAACGTATTAATCCTTCTCCATCTGTAGATAAAAAAAGCTCCTCTCCTTTACCTAAAATACTAGTAACAGCAACATCTTTGAAGCCATTTTGACTATTGTAATACTTCCATTTTACTTCTTCATTTGGCGATATTTTTAATAGTCCAGAAGATAATCCAAACCAACTAACATCATCTTTAAAATAAAATGATCTTGTATCATTAGGTACTTCATCTGTAAGATGAGAATAGAACACAAAAATTTCGTCTTTCATCATTGCAAGACCTTCTCCATATGTTCCTATCCAGGTATTTCCTTCTCTATCTACTAATGTTTTAGTTATATAATCAGAAAGTCCATTTTGCTCAGTATACTTTATAGTTTGAGACAAATCATCTTTGGACTTGTTATAAATAATTTTGAATAGTCCCTGATAAGTACTTACCCAAAGATTTTTATATTGATCTTCTTCAACATATTTCACTGATGATTCCATAAGGGATTCATCATCATCAAATTGTCTTACTCTAAATTTTGAATTACCAACATAATCCAATTGATGTAAACCGGATTCATCAGTACCTACCCAAAAATTATTTCTGATAGACCTACTAGGGCTCACTGTTAATATATTTATATCCTTTAATCCTTTTATAGTGATTTCTTCCACTGGATTATTATTCTCAATTATCCAAGCGAATAAACCTTCAGATGTTCCTACAATTATTTTTGAATCAATTATACCAGATATGCAATTAATCGTTTTTTTATCAAAATAAAGGTCATGTTTAGTTACCTCTCCGTTAGAATTTACTCTAATTAAAAATCCATTTTGAGTGGCAGCCCATAAATTACTTTTATCATCTATAAATAAGTCTGTAATTTTACTATTAACCAAGCTATCAGGTAATACTTTAGTTATTTTGCCTTTTACAATTTTACTAATCGAGCCTTTATTATGCCCCAACCAAATAACACCATTTGAATCTTGTGAAGAACAAGTAACAAAATTTTCAGCTAAGCCGTCAATTTCTGAATAATTCACAAATTCGATTCCATCAAATTTTGCTACGCCATCACCTGTACCAATCCATATAAAACCATTATTATCTTGATTAAGAGAATAAACATATTGTTGGGGCAAACCTTGGTCTACGGAATATTTATTAAACTGATACGATTGGCTATAATAGTTTTGAATGCCAACTAGAAGTACCGCTAAAACACAGATAAATCGATATAAAAGAAGGTTCCTCAACAAATAAAATGATTTTTTCAAATCTAACTAAAATTAAATCAATAAGATAGTTAAAATATCAATGAATTTTGAATTTTAGTTAATGCGCATTAAATTAAGTATATTAGCACGTTTGAGTTTTTTCAAACTAAAGAAAGAAATGAAAAAGTACTATTATTTACTAACATTATTAATGTTTTTGGCTATGTCCACTTTTGGACAGTTACCTGGCTATAATTTTTTCAAAGTAATTACGATTCAAAACACAATGGTTGCTGGTCCTGGGCCACACATCGATTTTCCAGTTTTGATAAGCCATACAGACCCTGATTTACGAACTACCGGAAATGGTGGCAATGTTGAGAACATTAATGGCTTTGATATTCGCTTTACTGCTGCAAATGGCACAACAGTACTCGACCATCAAATAGAAGACTATAACCCCACAACTGGAGAAATTATTGCTTGGGTAAGAGTACCTTCTGTGAGCGCAACTGTTGATACTGATATTCATATTTATTATGGAAATTCTGCTATAGTTGTTGACCCAAGTACTGAAACTACTTGGGATACTAATTATCAAGCGGTTTATCATTTTTTAAACAGCTCAGATCTGGAGGACAATACAACAAACACAAACAATCTAATTAGTAACGGTACAAGTAAAAAGGGAGGGTTGTATGACAAATGCCATAGTTATAAAAATCCATCAGAATACGATCAGGCGGCACCTGATCCTTCTCTTTTAATTGTTGGTGATGTTACTTTGGAGACATGGGTTGATTTAAAAACCCTGCAAGTTGGTACTGATGAAAACGTACTATTTTCTCATTCGGCTCCAGGTGAAACATCAATTACCAATTATGCCTACATGTTGACTATAAATGCTGATGGTAGGCTACGTTTTTTTCACGAACATGGTGCCGGAATCAATGAGGAGTGGTTTTCAACAATTTCAAGCGGCATTTCAACTGGGACCTGGAATCACATTGCAGTAACTAGAGATGTAAGTGCCAACCTTATCTATTTTTATTTTAACGGGGTGCAACTTGGGGCACTAGTCGCTTATGGTAGTGATCCAGATGGTGGTGGAAATGGGTGGCTTCAATTAGCTGCTGATCAAAATCCAACAACAGTTGATTTAGATGCTGATTTAGATGAAGTGCGTATCTCCGATGTGCTCCGAAGCTCTGAATGGATACAAACCAGTTATAATTCAATGAGTAACACTTTAGGCAGTTTTTATACCATGTCTGCTCAAATGATGCCACCTCCCCCTACTTGGTGCTGGGCAGAAGATGCTTTAGCTGGAGGAAACGAAGAATTTTTAGATTTAGCTACTGAACCAACCACAGGACTCTCTTATGCCGTAGGTTATTTTAATGGCGATTTATCAGCTGAATTTCCAATGGGTGTTAATGGTACACCAGATATGTCTACAACGCTAGGTAATGAAGATGGATTAGTAGTAAAATACGATGCACAAGGCAATGCATTATGGGCTTTTAAAATAGGTAGTAGTGGCTCAACTGTTCAGGTTCATTCAATTGCTTTAGATGCAAGTGGAGACATCTATATAACCGGAGAATTTGATGGAACCAATGTAGAATTTCAAGGAGTAACAACATCTAGTCTTATAAATCTCACTTCTTCAGGTGGTTCTGATGTATTTATAGCCAAATATAATTCTAATGGAGAATTGCAATGGGTTGATCAAGGAATAGGGAGTAGTAATGATGACATTGGTCATTCCATAGCTGCATCTGCAAATGGAATTTATGTTTGTGGAGAGTTTGGTCAAACCATGAATTTTGATGCGGTTACACTTACACATTATGGAGGTGGCAATGATGATGCTTTTGTTGTGAAATATGATTTTGCAGGAAATGCGCAGTGGGGACAAGTTGCAGGAAGTAATTCAGGAGCTGGATTTAGAAATGAACGTGCATTTGGAATAACTTCTGATGGTTCGGATGTTTTTGTAACAGGTATATTTTTTGAAAACATAAATTTTCCTGGACCAACTACGCTAAATAATTTTAATGGAAGTGGAAATATCAGAGACATTTGGGTTGCATCATACAATGAAATTTCTGGAAATTTTCAATGGGTACAACAAATTGGTTCAGCTGCAGGTGAGCAAGCTAATGACATTGCAGTTGATAATGTTGGAGTTTATTTAACAGGTGGCTTAGATGATAATGGAGGAACAGTTACTTTTCCTGGATTAGCTGGAACTACAACCGGAAATAATGGGGAAGATATTTTTACCTGTAGACTAAATAAAACTACTGGTAATGCAGATTGGGTATGGGTTGAAGAAAACAATTCTTCTACTGATGTTAGAGGCCAAAACATTGTTGCTGATGCTTCAGGAAATATAACTGTTACTGGTGAATTTATTGGTACTACACAATTTGGCGCTGGTACAAACCCAATTACTAGCGGTGGGGGAAGTGATATGTTTGTAATGCAACGAACAAATGCAGGTGCATACCTTTGGACTCAAATGGCAACAGATAACAATGATCTTATAGGCAATGGCTTGGGTTATGATAATCTAGGAGGAGTTTATGTTGCAGGAATGATGGATAACCAAGCAAATTTTGGTGCGCAGCCAGTTTTAGGTAATGCTGGAGGTGATGATGCATTTATAGCTAAAATTAATTGTACAACACCATCATGTGGTCCAACAATTACAGTATGCCAAAACGATACTACTGTTCTTGCCGATCCTACATGTAATTACACACTTCCGGATTTAACTAGTGCTGTTGTTTATACTGATGGCTGTGGCTTAGGAATATTATCTGTAAAACAAACACCAGCAATTGGAACAGTTTTACCAGCAGGAGAACATATCATACTAATCACAGTAACGGATATTAACAATAATATTGATACATGTAGTTTTAAGTTAACCATCTCAGCAGATATCAATCCTATAATAGTAGCTTGTGGTGATATATTGTTAGGCGAAACAACAATTGGTGACACTAATAACGCTAATAGTTTTTCATGTGTTGGGTTTAACACCCCTGGTGAAGATAGGTATTATCAAATAACAGTGCCATCAGGTAATTTTTGGTTACAGATTAGTATAGATAATGTAGTTGATGCCAATGACACATGGGTAGAAACATTTTGGGTAGGAGGTAATTGTCCTTTGGGTGGTAGCTGTATTGATGATGATTATTATGATATTGCCAGTCAACAATTCTCAGGCGGAGGCAATTCTATTCAATATTTGGCTGTTGGTCCAGGAACCTACTATTTTGTTGTTGATTCACGAAATGATGGAATCGATTCTTATGACATTAGATTTGATTGCTTAGATTCAGGAATTGAATTTGATACTTCTGCAACTTGTGGAGATCCCAATAATGATGGTGTAGTTCCATATTTAAATGGATCATCTGTTAATTTAGCTACTCAAACTTGTGATAAGGATACTTTTTGCCATGAATTATACATTGCCAACAGACAAGATGCTGAATGGGTAGATTCTGTTTATATGAATTTAGGTTCGTGTTATGAAAATGTTGTTCCTGCTAACCTTCCAGGTGTATATCAACCAGGTACATGGGTAAGTACATATAACGCTACAAACAATACTATTTCTTGGCAATTTAACAACACTAATGTAGCCGCTTGGGGAGATGGATATGGATCTGAGTATGCTTGTGATTCGGCAAAAACACATATGTTTGAATTTTGCTTTACAGCAGACATCAGTACAACATGTGTTTCAGATTCTAACTTAAATGTTGGCATTTTTGTTTATGATGATGCCATTGCAGGTGGTGGTAATTCAGTTGCTGGTTTTGATTATGAATTGTCTGAGGATTTTACAATAAATAATCCTGCGCCAACTATTACATGCCCAAGTAATGTTACTGCTAATAATGATGTTGGTAATTGTAGTGCTCAAGTAATTGGTATTGGTCCAACAGCTTCTGGAGACAACTGCCCTAATCCGATTATTACTTTTAACTTAACTGGAGCAACAACAGGAAGTGGTGTTAATGATGCAAGTGGTACGACATTTAATGTTGGGGTAACTACTGTTCAATACATGATAACAGATAGTGCGGGATTAAAAGATTCTTGCCAATTTACTGTTACTGTAAATGATATTGAAACCCCATCATTAACTTGCCCAGGAAATGTAACAATAAGTACAGGAGTTAACTCATGTGATACTGTTGTAAATGGAATAGGATTATTAGCTTCAGGTGATAATTGTGCAATTGATAGTATTAGTTATAAAATATCTGGTGCTACAAGTGTATCTAGTGGTTTAAATGATGCCAGTGGAACTTCTTTTAACGTTGGAGTCTCTACAGTTCATTATATGGTTACTGATTCATCAGGTAATATTGATACTTGCAGTTTTACTGTAACTGTTAATGATAACATTAATCCAACCTTAAGTTGTCCAAACAATGTAAGTATTCAATGTCCAGGAGTAGTCAATTCTATAGCACCAATATCACCAAATGATAACTGTGCAATTGATAGTGTAAGTTATGTGTTAACAGGTGCAACAACAGGAAGTGGTTTGAATGATGCAAGTGGAACATTCTTCAACCAAGGAGTAACTACGGTAACATATACCGTAACCGATTCATCAGGCAATACTGCAACTTGTAACTTTACAGTTACCGTAAATGATGCCATTAACCCAACATTAAGCTGTCCGAATAATGTAACAATATCTTGTCCAGCAGTAGTAAATAGTATTACTCCAATTAATCCAAATGATAACTGTGCTATTGATAGTGTTAACTATGTTTTAACTGGCGCAACTACTGGTAGTGGCCTAAATGATGCAAGTGGAACATTCTTTAACCAAGGGGTTACTACGGTTACTTACACTATCACTGATTCCTCAGGAAATACTACCAGTTGTAACTTTACTGTCACTGTAAACGACAATATTAATCCTACAATAACTTGCCCTGCTAATGTATCGGTAGTTTGCCCTTCTGTAGTCAACTCAATTGCTCCTGTTGCTACAAACGATAATTGCGCTATTGATAGTGTTAATTACATTTTAACTGGTGCAACTACTGGAAGTGGATTAAATGATGCTTCTGGAACATTCTTTAACCAAGGGGTGACTACTGTTACTTACACTGTCACTGATTCCTCAGGAAATACTACCAGTTGTAACTTCACTGTCACTGTAAATGATAATATTAATCCTACAATAACTTGCCCAGGAAATA
>CBDUPT010000063.1:0-9691 GCA_965369165.1 uncultured Flavobacteriales bacterium
GTGCAAATTTGAAAACTCCGCTTTTCAAATCCCGCACTACGCATAGCCGGGTCGTCAAACGAAAAATCATCAATCAACTTCATCACTCCAAACCAAACACTTATTATTCTCCCACTTTCCTTTCAAATTTTCTTTTGAAAGCAAATTTCCATCACAATCTAAATAATTACCCTGTCCATCTGTCTTGATAATTTTACACTTTCCATCTTTTACCAATTCAACTACTTTTTGGGCTATATTCTCAGCTGTTGTTTTTCCCAACTCTATACCAATAGCATTATTAAAAAAATCCATATCAGAATTTATCTTATCTGGAACAACACCATCTTCTAATCTGCGTTTCTTATAATCTCTATAATTTCCTTTTTCATGAGCCTCACCTAATTTTTTAGCTCTCCTCCATCCTATTTCATTTGTGAGTTTTGCCATCCAATAAGTATGTCTAAACGCATCCACTTGCTCACCATTTCCATTGCCTTTTAAAATTTCGTTTTGTTTGATAGAATCTGTTTTTTGCCTTGCTAATTGAGAAATATTAAAAGCCTTTTTAGCCACAAAAGGGTGCCAAATTACCCACCATTTTTCGGGGCAACTTATTTTTTTGAAATTTTTAATTTTAGATTGGGAATAAACCAAACTGTTTATTCCTATAAGCATCATTAAAACCAACAGTTTATTTCTCATTTACAGACAGTTACAAAACCTTAATAACAACAGCCAAATTAATGGAATTAATGGTATGAAAAGTAGATTTTTTACGCTATTTTTGTGACTTTCAGAAAAATCGATAATTAAGCATAAAATATAAGCATGGCACAAGTAGAATTGATAATGCCTAAAATGGGTGAAAGTGTTGCTGAGGCAACAATAACAAATTGGTTAAAAGAAGTTGGTGACACAATTGACATGGATGAATCTGTTGTAGAAATTGCAACTGACAAAGTAGATTCAGAAGTTCCTTCTACTACGGAAGGTGTTTTAATAAAAAGATTGTTTGAAGAAGGAGATGTTGTTCAAGTTGGACAAGCAATAGCTATTATAGGATCTGAAGGAGAAGCTGCTGCTGAAACATCTGCTCCAGCACCAAAAACAGAAACTGCACCAGTTGCTGAATCTGCACCAGTTGCTCAAGCTGCGCCAATTGCAACTAGCACAGAAAAAATTGGTAAAACTTCTGACTCTGGTAAATTTTATTCTCCATTAGTTAGAAGTATTGCTGAAAAAGAAGGAATTGCTTTAGCTGAATTAGAAGCTATTGCGGGAACTGGAAAAGATGGTAGAGTTACCAAAAAAGATATCTTAGATTATTTACCAAACAGAACTGGTAAAATTGCAACGCAACCAACTACTAGTAATGGAGTTACAAACACTAATACTCCTGCTCCTGCTGTTAAAACAGAAGCTCCAAAAAAGGCTGCCCCAAGTATTGCTTCAATGCCTGGTGATGAAATTATTGAGATGGACAGAATGCGAAAACTAATTTCTGACCATATGGTAATGTCAAAACACACATCTCCTCACGTAACTTCTTTTGTAGAAGCAGACATGACCAATATTTTTAATTGGAGAAATAAGGTGAAAAATGAATTTATGGCTCGTGAAAATGAAAAAATCACTTTCACACCAATTATTATGGAAGCTATTGTTAAAGCAATTAAAGATTTTCCATTAATTAATATTTCTGTTGATGGTGATAAGATTATAAAACGTAAAAACATTAACCTTGGAATGGCTACAGCCCTTCCAAGTGGAAATTTAATTGTACCTATAATTAAAAATGCTGACCAATTAAATTTAGTAGGATTAACCAAAGCTGTTAACGATTTAGCTAATAGAGCTAGAAATAACGCTTTAACCCCAGACGATATTTCTGGAGGGACATATACTGTAACTAATGTTGGTACATTTGGAAATGTTATGGGGACACCAATAATTAACCAACCTCAAGTAGCCATTATGGCAGCTGGAGCAATCCAGAAAAAACCTGCAGTAATTGAAACACCTAATGGAGATGCTATTGCCATAAGACACAAAATGTTCTTATCTCATGCATATGACCACAGAGTTGTTGATGGAGCTTTAGGAGGAATGTTTGTAAGAAGAGTTGCTGATTATCTTGAACAATTTGATGTTAATAGAGAATTTTAAGCAATTCGTAGGATTTAAAAGTTTGTTATAAATTTGATAACTAATTCAAATACAATATATTTGTCACTATTAAGAGTAATTTAACCAAATGAAAAAAATATTCCTATTCATAACCTTTGTATCGGTATTATTTAATGCCAGTGCTCAAGAAAAATTTAACCAACAATTTTTAGAGGCAAATACTCTTATTGAAGAAAGTCAGTATAATGTTGCATTACCAATTTGGCTGAAGTTACAAGCAGAACAGCCTGATAATTTTAACCTTAATTATAAAGTTGGGTTATGTTATATGCATTCTGCAAATGATAAAGCCAAAGCATTAAATTACTTAGTAAAAGCCGTTCAAAATACTTCTAAAAATTACGATCCTTTTTCTACATCAGAAAAGAAATCACCAATAAAGTCTTATTTTTATTTAGCTCGCGCATATCATATTCATAATGAAATTGATAACGCTATGCTTAACTATAACTCATTTATAGAGAAAGCTGGAAAAAAACACTTTCTTCTTGAAGATGCTTATCATGGGATAGAGCAGTGTAAATATGCGAAAACTGCAATTGCAAATCCTGTAAACATTAAAGTTACAAATATGGGGGAACTTATTAATTCTCCTTATCAAGATTATAGTCCAATTTTATCTGTTGATGAGTCAACCATTTATTTTACATCTAAACGTATTCGTAAAGATAGTTCTAACTACTACATTAAGAACATAGATGATGGTAAGCATTATGAAGACATTTACGTAGCTTATAAATATGACGGTAAATGGCATGAACCTGAATTAATTGGTATTAATACGGAAGGTCACGAAGCTACTGTTAACATATCTGCTGATGGGCAAACACTTTTCATCTACAAAGATGACGATGGTGATGGCAACATATATATCAGTAAAATGGAAGGCGAAGAATGGACAACTCCTTTTAAATTAGGATCTGATATTAACCTAGAATCATACGAAACTCATGCTCATATAACTCCTGATGGGAATTTCTTATATTTTGTTAGTGACAGGAAAGGTGGTCTAGGTGGTAAAGACATTTATATGTGTAAAAAGTTACCAAATGGAGAATGGGCAAAAGCTCAAAATATGGGGCCTTCAATTAACACAAAATATGATGAGGATGGAATTTTTGCTCATCCTGATGGAAAAACAATATATTTCAGTTCTCAAGGACATACAAGTATTGGTGGATTTGATATCTTTTCATCTATTAAAGATGATGCAGGCAATTGGTCTAAACCTGAAAATATTGGCTACCCTGTAAATTCAACTGATGATGATGTTTTCTTTGTTACATCTGCTGATGGAAAAAGAGGGTACTACTCATCATTTAAAGAGGATGGATTTGGAGATCATGATATATACCAAATTTCATTAGAAGATGCAGCTGAGAAACCTGTTACACTTTTAACGGGTATTATTAAAGTTATAGGAGAGCCTGAACTACCTAATGATGCTCAAGTTGTTGTTACTGACAATGAAACTGGAGATTTAGTTGGAATTTACAAGCCTAGAAAAAAAGATGGTAAATTTAGTATCATTTTAAATCCTGGAAATGATTATCACATTGTATATTCAGCAGCCGGATTCAGTCAAGAAGAAGATTTATACATACCTCCTATTTCTGCATATCAAGAAATTAATAGAGGTATTGACTTACAAGATGTTGTTTTTGGTAGCAATCCAAAAGACTCTATACCCGTTATAGCTAATACAAACAATGGTACTGACACTACAAATACTCCTGATAATAGCAACTGGAATTATGATGATAATGCTGAATTGCAAAAACTTAAAGCAATTATTGAATCATTAAATGAGCAAATAGCTGACTTAAAAGAAAGATTAGCAAATGCGGCAACAACAAGTAATGATAATGATAGAGTAGCTTCATTAGAAGGAATTATTCAAGATCTAAAAGATCAAATTGTTGAGATGAATAAAGCTAATATTGACAAGGTAAATACTACTTACACGCCTTCTGGAGATGTTATAGCATCTTATCAAGAATATTTTAACTATAACAGAAAAGAAATTAATGTAAGTAATGGAAAGTATGTTGAAATGATTTCTAAAGCTTTAGAAAAATCCAAATCTGGAAAAATAATTATTGATATAGAGTCTAGCGCATCAAAAGTTCCTACTAAAACTTTTGGATCAAACTCTACATTGGCATACAAGAGAGCTCAAGCGGCTAAAGAAACTATATTAAAATCTTTAAAAGCTAAAGGTATATCAACAGAAAACATTACAATAAATAATATTAGTTCAAATGTGAATGGACCTAAGTATAACGGAGATTATCAAAACTCTGGATTATATGAAAAATTCCAATTTGTAATTATTAAGATTAGGTAACATAAATGCAGCATATAAATTCGATTATCTTAAGAAATTTTTTTAAAAAATCTCTTGTGGTTCTATTTGTTTTAATGGTCTGCTTTTCGTTTGCTCAGAACCCAACTAAAGAAGAAAAAAAGCTATTAAAAACTGCTCGTAAAAATTTAGCTAACGAAAAATATACTGATGCTCAAATCAATTATAGCGATTTAGTTAAATTAAACCCAAAAAGTGATGTTTACAATTTTGAAGGTGGTTTGAGTTATTACTTTTCTGATTTTGAAAGAACAAAGTCAATTCCTTTTTTCGAGAATGCTTTAGCAAACTCTTCTGAAGATACTATTCCAGAAATTCAATACTATTTAGGAAAAGCATATCAACTTGATGGACAATATAAAAAATCAAAACAAACACTAAATGACTTTACAGCATTTATTGAAAGAAATAAAAAAGCAGGACAATTCTTACTTAAAGAAACAAACAGAAATATAACTTTAAGTGAAAATGGTATTGAATACCGTCAAGAACAAGACAATAATATCAAAATAGAAAATTTAGGGTCAGAAATCAATACTACAAATAGAGAATACGCTCCAGTTTTTAGAAAAAAAGCTGATGTTATTCTATTTACGTCTAGAAGAGCTGATAGTAAAGGAAAAACAGCTAAAGACCTACTCCCTTTTGAAGATATATATGCTGCAAAAAAGAATGAGGATAACTCATGGACAATGATTAAAGATGCTGATGAACTAAAAAAACATTTACCAAATAATTTTAACACTAAAAAACATGATGCAGGTATTATATATTCTGCTGATGGCAAAACTCTTTATACATACAAAAAAGATGTTTTATGGATGTCTGAATATAAGGATGGTAAATGGAGTGATTTAGATGAATTAAGTAAAAACATAAATGACAGTAAATTTAATGTCCCAAGTATATCAGTTACACAAGATGGTAAAACAATGTTTTTTGTCGCAACTAAGAAAGATGGTATAGGAGGTAAAGATATTTATACTGCCACAAAAAATAGTTTAGGAGAATGGAATGAACCTATTTTATTAGGAACTGAAATAAATACTGAAGAAGATGAAGATGCTCCGTTTTTATCTAATGATGGTAAAACTCTTTATTTCTCATCTAAAGGACATAAAGGTATAGGTGGTTATGATGTTTACAAAAGTGAAATTATTGATGGAAAACCAACTGCGGCTGTAAATATGGGGTTACCTCTCAATTCTTCGTTTGATGATATCTATTTAGTAATTGATGAAAAAGATGAAATTGGATTTTTCTCATCAGATAGAGATGGTGGTTATGGAGCAATGGATATTTTTGGTTTTGATTTATCATGTCCTAATATCGATAATACTGAGATTAGAGGTATTGTTTACAATAAAAATGATAAACTACCTCTAGATGCAAAGCTTACTTTAGTAGATAAAGAAACAAATAATACTATTAATGAAACAAACTCATTAGCTAGTAATGGTAAATTTTTATTGATCGCTCCTCCTGAAAAATCATATACATTAACTGTCAATGCTAATGGTTATTCTGAGCAATCTATTTCAATCAACATTCCTAAACAATGTGAATTCTATCCTTTATTTTCAGAAATAGCTATAGAAAACATTGAGAAGGATGGAGAAAATTATCAAGTTACAACATTGCGTAATTCATATTTTAACTCTAATGAGGAAATAGCTACAGCACAAAAAAACAACCCTATCAAAACTGATGAAGTTGAAAATGAAGTTCCTTTTGTTGATAGTGGTAATGATAAAGATTTTGAAAATGACAAATTACATATTGCTCTTACAAGAACAATTGATACATCAAATACAGATTTAGCCTACGTTATTATCAGTGATACAATAAAAGCAGATAAAATTATTGCTGATACTTCTGTAGTTAAATTTCAACAATTTTTTGCATACAACATTACTGAGATTAATTCAAAAGATCCTGTATTTATTAACACTGTGAAAAACGCTATTGCCAAGGTTAAAGCTTTTGGAAAAGTCGAAATAATGATTGAGTCTAGTGCCTCTAGAGTACCTACGACTACTCACAAAACAAATATCAACTTAGCTACATTAAGAGGTGAAAAAGCTAAAGCTAAGTTTATTTCAGCTTTAAAAGATCAAGGAATAGAAGAAGATAAAATTGTAGTAACTGCAATTAACTCAATAATTAGTGGACCTAAATATGTTAAAGATTTCAAAAACACTGAAAAGTACAAAGATTTCCAATATGTTAAAATTAGTATAAAATAACACTAACATTTGACTTTTAAAGGTCTTGTATTTCTTTTTAAAATCAGTAAAAAGTAATACATTTATACTTTGGTATTGATTTTGCAAATCAACTAACAAAAATTTATTTTTTTGAATCTATTTAAACGATATACATTAATTGTAACTGCAATTTTATTATTGCAATCAGTTTCAGCTCAGCGACCTGATCCTGATGCTGCAGCTGAGCATTTTAAATATGGTAATTTTATTGATGCCTTGCCTATTTACAAAGTTTTAATTGATAAAGACCCAAAAAATATTGAGTATCCATATAGAGCTGGTTTATGTATTCTACTTACAGAAAGAGACAAATCAGAAGCAGTAAAATATTTAGAAATCGCAGATGAAAAAGAATCTGATCCTGATGTAAAGTTTTATTTAGCAAAGGCCTATCATTATAACCTAAAATTTACTGATGCTATCACAAAGTTCAATGAATATAAAGAAAGTGGTAAGGGTACTAAGCAATCTGAAGTTGACAGAGAAATTGAAACAGCAAAAAACGCTATGAAACTAATCAATTCTCCAATTGATATAGATTTTGAGAATGCTGGAGATTTAATCAATACTGAGTACCCTGATTATTATCCATTTGTTACCCCAAACGAATCGTTTATGGTTTTTACTTCAAGAAGAAAAAGTGGTCCAAGAGAATTTGATGGATACTATCCTTCAGCTATTTACTATACAAAAGTTGTAAATGGAGAATTTATTCAATCAAAAAAAGGAAACGCAATGATTAACTCTCCTTTTGATGATCAAGCAGTAGGATTATCTTATAATGCTGATAAACTATACATTTACTTTGATGATATTAAAAATGTTGGTAACATTTATGAATCTGACATTAAAGATTTTAAATTTCGAAAGAAAGTTGAAATGGGAAAAAATGTTAATTCTAAAGGGTTTGAAAGTGCTGCAACAATTTCGGCTGATGGTAACACTTTATTTTTTGCTAGCCGAAGAGAAGGTGGTCTAGGTGGTAAAGACATATATATGACTAGAAAACTTCCGAATGGTGAGTGGGCATTGCCTCAAAACTTGGGAGAAACCATTAACACAAAATATGATGAAGATTTTCCAAACCTATTTTATGATGGCTCTACCCTATATTTTTCATCTAAAGGTCATAATAGCATTGGTGGCTACGATTACTTTAAATCTACCTGGGATGCAGAAAAAAACACTTGGTCTAAACCAGAAAATTTGGGTTATCCACTAAACACTCCGCTAGATAATATTTGTATTTCTTTTACCGAAGATCAAAGACATGCTTATGTCTCTACTTGGCGAAAAGATAGTAAAGGATTTCAAGATATTTATAAAGTTACATTTAATGAATTAGATGCTAGACAAACTATTCTTAAATCTAAAATCATTAAAGAAGGCGGTACAGAACCTATTACTGATGCATTTGTTAGTATAGTTGATAATAGAACTCAAGATGAAGTTGGGAATTATACTCCTAACCCTAAAAATGGAAGTTTTGTAATCATTTTAAAACCGGGCAGTTACAATGTTCTTGTAGATGCTCCTGGCTATGCCCCAAAAAGTGAAGATATTGTGATTAAAGGAAAAAGTGATTTTGTTCCTTTTACCAATAAAGAATTTGTAGTAACTCCATAAACCTTAACTACTTTAATGAATTTAAAATTATCAAAGCCTCTTGCTTTCTTTGACCTAGAAACAACAGGCTTAAACATTGCAAACGATAGAATTGTAGAAATAGCTATCGTTAAAATTATGCCAAATGGTGATAAAGAAATTAAAACCAAATTAATTAACCCTACCATTCCCATTCCTCAAGAAGTATCATTAGTTCATGGAATTACAGATGAAGACGTTAAAGATAAAGCTACTTTTAAAGAAGTTGCTCATGAATTATATCAATTTATTGAAGGTTGTGATTTAGCAGGTTATAATTCTAATAGATTTGATGTTCCTCTTTTAGCAGAAGAATTTTTAAGAGCTGATATTGATTTTGACGTTTCTAAAAGAAACTTAATTGATGTCCAAAACATCTTCCATAAAATGGAAAAAAGAACATTATCTGCAGCTTATAAATTTTATTGTGGTGAAGAATTAATTGATGCACATAGTGCTGAAGCTGACACTGTAGCAACTTATGAAATATTAGAAGCCCAAATAGCTCATTATGAAGATTTGAAAGGTGATTCTAAATTTTTGGGTGAATTTTCTCAAATGACTAAAAATGCTGATTTATTAGGTAGAATTGTTTTTAATAAAGATGGCATTGAGGTTTTCAATTTTGGTAAGCATAAAGGAAAACCAGTAGTAGAAATTTTAGAAAAAGAACCCGGTTATTATAGCTGGATGATGAATGGAGACTTCCCACTTTACACCAAAAAAGTATTAACTGCTATTCGGTTAAAATCTAAACTATAAAATGTATAGCAAATATAGCTATTGGGAGAAAAACACCTTTTTCAATAACATTGATTTAGTTATTATTGGAAGTGGAATTGTAGGACTTAATGCAGCAATACATTACAAAAAAAAGAATCCAACACATAAGGTTATAGTGCTTGAACGTGGGTTATTACCCAACGGTGCTAGCACCAAAAATGCTGGTTTTGCTTGTTTTGGAAGTCCTAGTGAATTATTAGATGATTTATCAAGCAATACCGAAGATGAAGTTTTTGCTTTAGTAGAAAAGCGCTGGAAAGGCCTAAATGAAATAAGAAATTTACTTGGAGATGAAAACCTTGATTTCCAAAACAATTATGGATTAGAACTCTTTACTCAAAACAACCTCAACTTATTTTCCGAATGTGCAGATAAAATTGACTACTTAAATACTAAACTTACCAGTATAATTGGAGCTAACACCTACTCTATCGTTGAAAATAATTTTGGTTTTAATAACATA
>CBDUPT010000064.1:0-9681 GCA_965369165.1 uncultured Flavobacteriales bacterium
TCCCAAGTTGTAGCACCTGATTGTGACCAACAATTAGGTAAAGTAGCCACATTAAATTGTTCTAAATATGGCGCAACATAAGAGGCACAAGCAGTAGTAAAGGCAAAAGGGCCAGCCCAGTTACTTGTACCATTAACACCACAATCAGTTCTTACATAATATTCGTAAGAAGTTTGAGCAGTTAAACCAGTAACATTGTGAGGGTTAGTAGTAGTTCCTGTAATTGTAGGGGTTCCAGTAGGAGTAAAAGGAGTAGCACCATACTCAATGTCCCAAGTACTACCAGTAGGGTCAGTCCATCCTAAATCAGCAGTTGTAGCCGTAATATTAGTAGCAGTTAAAATGGTTGGATTTGGACAAGCAGGAATTGCTTCAACAACAACACTATCAATATATAATCTCCAACCATCTAAACCACCAGAAGGAATATGAAATGCAATATTTACATTTCCTGTATAAGCCGCAAGGCTAATGGTTTGTTCTTGATAAGTTGTGTTACTAACAGTATCTAACGCCATTAATGTATTGGTAAAATTACCAACACCAACACCAGTAGTAGATAAGGTTACTTGAAAATCATTAGGTTCACCAGAACTTTGTACTCTGTAGTGAAATCTTAATCTTTCATTACCAGTTAAAGTAAGTGTAGGGGTAACTAAATAATCATCATTATTTCCACTATTAATATCAGTGTACATAGCAGCAACCTGATCACCATTTAATGGGTTTGAAGTATAGTTCATATCCCATAAGTCACCATCATTGTTATTATTAATAACAGTCCAACAACTTTCAGTTGTAGATGTTGAGTTAAAGTTTTCTACGAAAGGAACAGCAAAAGCATTACAAGCAGTAGTAAACGCAAAAGGGCCAGCCCAATTACTAGTACCGTTAATACCACAATCAGTTCTTACATAAAATTCGTAAGAAGTTTGAGCAGTTAGGCCAGTAACATTGTGAGGGTTAGTAGTAGTTCCAGTAATTGTTGGAGTACCAGTAGGAGTAAAAGGGGTAGCACCGTACTCAATATCCCAAGTACTACCAGAAGGGTCTGTCCAACCTAAATCTGCAGTTGTAGTCGTAATACTAGTTGCTGTTAAAGCTGTAGGATCTGGACATGTAGGGTTTCCATCAATTGTTACATCATCAATATAAAGCTCCCATTGATTTAATGAAATAGCTTGGAAAGCAATATAAATGTTTTGAGTTTCATAAGCAGATAAATCATATTGATATTGAGTCCATGTTCCTGGAGCGGTAATCGTTGGGGTTAATTGAGTAGAAAAATCGCCAACATTTGTTCCGGTAGTAGAAATAAGAATATTAAAATCTTCTAAAAAAGAAACACTTCTACTTTTTGCATAAAGAGTTAACCTATCAGTGCTTTGATCCACAACGTTAATTTGAGGAGTAACTAAATAATCATCATGGTTAACGGAAGCGTTATAATCAATTCTAGCCACCTGTGTCCCTCCATTTGCAGTACCAGTTCCTGGTGTTGAAAAATACCATAGCTCGGCATCTACATTGTTGTTAATTACTGTCCATCCTGCAGGTGTTCCCACACCCTCAAAACCTTCAGTAAACTGCGCCATTCCTTGCCAACCTAATAGCATCAGAAATGACATTAAAAAAGTAATTTTTTTCATAATTTTTTATAATTTAATAGTTTAGCTTTATTAAGAATCAAATATAATTTCAATTAATCACTAACACTTTATTAATCGATAAGAGGTAGTAAAAAATCGATGAACAACATTTAATTTTTGAACATAAAAACCAAAGTTCGTTAAAAAATTAAATAGATTTGAATTATGCCTATGTAGACGAACAAAGTTTTGAAATAAGCCTTCTTTATGCAACTTTATATCGCAGATATAATTCAATGCATCTAAAAAAATTAACTTGAGAAAGTTTTTTTTTAACTTATTGCCTATAAAGCCGAACAAAATTTAAATTAAATCAAGCTCTTTAAAATATTTGCGAGGTGTAGTACCTTTTAATTTTTTAAATGCAACATTAAAAGTAGTTTTTGAGTTAAAACCTGCTTCTTTTGCAAGAGCGAGTAATGTATATTGTTTGTTTTTTGGGGCTTTCAATAATTCTATCATTTCTTGAATTCTATAATCATTTATAAAATCAAAAAAATTCATATTGTGTCTGTCATTGATTACTTGAGAGATATGGTTTGAGCTCTTGGTTAGCATTCCGGATAAAGATTTCAGATTTATTTTTGGATTTAAATATGGTTTTTCTGTGTTCATTAATTCGATTAAACTATTATTGATAGCTTCAATTTGTTTTTCGTTTATTCCAGATTTAACATATTTCTTTTTTTGTGATTCAGCTTTTTTCCCTAGGGTTAAAAATATGGTATCAAAAAGAGTATATCGAGGGTCTTTTTTTAATAGATTAAGTACTGGGTGTACACGATAAAACTTCAAGTAGTATTTTTTATTTTTAATATCTTCTTTTAAATACTTAAATGCTTCATCAAAATTTCCTAGTAAAGTATTTATAATTAATAGTGCGTTCTCTTCATAAGCTACATTTATCTGTTGTTTCTCTGATTTTATCTTCCCAAGATATTCAATTGCTTTGTCTTTGTTTCCCATAGTAGCATAAACAATACCTAATCCAGCATTGTATACAATTGTTTTATTTGGAGATATTGGTAACTTTTGATAATGGGATATTGCTTTTTCATATTCTCCAAGCCTAGTTAGTATTACACCTTTAAGTTGATAAGAATTCGAGTTGGTAGGTGCTAATTTCAATGATTCGTTAATCATATTTAAAGCTTCTTTATGTTTCCCTAATCTAACTAAAACAGCTGCATAGTAATATTTCATACTTGGCGAAAGCGGATCTACCATTATTGCTTTACGAACACCTTCCTCAGCGATATCATAGTTTTGAGAAACAATATCTATTAATGAACTAGCAAATAAAGCATCTGAATAGTTTGGCCGATATAATAATGCTTGCTTTACATGGTGTTGTGCTTTATCAATGTCCCACTCAAAAACAAAGGAAACCACCATCAAAGCATAATGTGCTTCAGGATCTAAACTATTGAGTAGTAATGCTTTTTCGGCAGCTTCTTTGGAAATTTTAAATGCATCTTTAAAAGGAAGCACATCTAAAATAGCTAAATAGCCACAATAGATAGCTTTTGAAGCAAAATATCTTGAGTTTGTTGGATCTATTTTTATAGCCAAATTAATTTGTTCAAGTGCTAATGAAATATCTTCTTTCTGAAATTTATTAAAATTAAATCTACTTCTTAAATAGAGTTCATAAGCATCAGTATTTTCTTTATGAAGAATTTCTTCCTCCTCTTCTAAATCAAAATGTCCAATATGTTCTCTCATTTTTTCGGCTACTTGAGATGATATAAGGTCTTGAAGATAAAAAATATCCAACAGTTTGTGGTTATAGGTTTCTGACCAATACTGAAAGCCATCTTTTACACTCACCAGACGAATAGAGATACGAACTTGATTTTCTGAAACTCTAATACTTCCTTCTAAAATTACTTTAACGTTTAGTTGTTTGCCAATTTGTTTAAGACCAATATCTTTCCCTTTAAAAAAAAAGGTTGAAGTTCGAGAAATAACTCTTAGGCTACCAATTTTGGACAAGCTATTAATTATTTCTTCTGCTAACCCCTCATTAAAATACTCGTGGTCAACATTATTACTGATGTTGGCAAAAGGTAAAACAGCTATGGAAAGTAAATTGTTTGGCACTTTTTTTATTTTAATAAAAGCGGTTTTAAAGTTCTTATTAATTTTTATTAGGACGTCCACTTTTGTTGAGATATTAACTCAACAGTCAAATTTTATCAATAAATTTAACAAAAATAGGTGTAATCGACAAGTTTTTATTTTTTATAAAAAACCCTTTTTACTCGTGGGGATATTATAGTAAATAATTCATATGGGATTGTTTTAATACGAGTTGCCATATCAGAGATGGTATTTTGTTTGCCAAAAATAACTACTTCATCACCTGGTTGACAATCAATATTGGATACATCAATCATGCTCATGTCCATGGAGATATTACCTATAACTGGAGCTTTTTGGTTTTTAACTAACACCTCCCAATTCCCATTACTTAATAGTCGATTAAAACCGTCTGCATAACCTAAAGGAATGGTTGCGATAGTTTTATCTTTATCTACGGCTCCTTTACGGTTATATCCAACTGTATCATTTTTTTGGACCTTTATAATGTGAGATATTTTAGACTTTAATGTGCTAACTGTTTTTAATTTTTTCTGTGTATCTTCATCAGCACAAATGCCATAAAGCCCAATTCCTAATCGAACCATTTCATATTGATATTTTGTGAAACGAATTATTCCATTGGTATTTAATAAATGGCGATCTATCTGATAGTTAAATTTAGCATTCAATCGTGATGTAGTGCTTTCAAATAAATTAGCTTGTTGATCAGTAAATGAGTCATGATAAGGCTCATCACTAGCAGCTAAGTGGGAGAAAATACTTTCTATTTTTACATATTCTTCATTTTGTTTTAATAGTAAGATTAATTCTTCAATTTCTTTTGGATTAAACCCTAAGCGGTGCATTCCAGTATCAATTTTAATTTGAATAGGATATGGGAGTTTAGTATCTATTTTTTTTATTTGAGCAACAAATGCAGATAGGTTTTTAAGAGAAAAAATCACTGGGCTTAATTGATATTTTATCATTAGGTCAAAACTTTCAGTCTCAGGGTTCATTACCATAATTGGAGATTTTACCCCAGATTTTCTAATTTCAACACCCTCTAAAATATTTGCAACACCTAAATAATCTACTCCTTCTTGTTCTAATACTTGGGCAACCTCATACGTTCCTAGCCCATAAGAAAAAGCTTTAACCATAACCATCATTTTGGTTTTTGGTTTAACCAAAGATTTAAAATAGCGATAATTCTCAATAAGGTTGTTGAGGTCAACTTCTAGGGTTGTATCGTAAATTAATTTTTTAATCTTTTATAATTTAGTTTGTTCATGAAAACATTTTCTGCACAAGGGCTGATAGTCTTCTGTTTCACCTAATTGCACAAGTGTATCATTATTAGAAAAACGGTGAGAGTGATTTGCTAATTCTCCACACTGCATACAAATAGCGTGTACTTTAGTAACATATTCAGCACAGGCCATTATCGCTGGCATTGGGCCAAAAGGGACTCCTTTAAAATCCATATCTAAACCCGCAACAATAACCCTAACACCACTATTAGCCAATTGATTACATACAGCCACAAGACCATCATCAAAAAATTGAGCCTCATCTATTCCAACAACATCAACATTGTTTGCTAATATTAGGATATTGGAGGAAGACGGAACGGGTGTAGAATGAATTTCGTTTGCATCATGAGAAACAACCATTTCTTCATCATATCGAGTATCAACTTCTGGCTTAAAAATCTCAACATTTTGCTTGGCAAATTGAGCGCGTTTCATTCGTCTGATTAACTCTTCTGTTTTACCAGAAAACATAGAGCCACAAACTACTTCTATCCAGCCTTTCTTTTTTGATGAGTTGATGTTGTTTTCTAAAAACATTCTATTTAAATAATAATAGGCTAACTTTTGCTGTTAGAATTTTTTATTAGTTTTATGCTAACGATATAATTCGCATCTAAATTATGGAAATAGAACAATTGCGCAAAGAGTTAAATGATTTATTAGACAATGTTGTTGATCATTCTAGTAACTATTCTGGAAATAGACAAATACCGTCATTAGAGATTAGCTATGTACTAACAAAGATCAATAAAATGCAAGAGACTTTGATTATTCTTAAGTATTTAATTAAAGAAGAAGAGAAACAGATTAAAAAAGACAAACAACAGAAAAGTCAATTAATTCAAGAGCAGAAAAATGTTATTAATGAAGTTGAAAAGGAAGCCCAAGAACTTAATATTCAATCAGAAATTGTTGTCGAAGAGAAAGAAGTAGAAAACTCCATACAAGAAAAAGCTGAAGAAGTAAAAGATCAAATTATAAAAGAGCAAGAAATAACAACACCTATCACCAATATTGAACAATTACCAATTTCTAAATTAGTAGATTCCTTTTCTTTAAATGATAGATATCTATATGCTAATGAACTTTTTGGCAAGGACATGGGAGCGTTTAATGAGATGGTGAAAAACCTTGATGCTTCAACTAATTTTGAGGAGGCAAAAACGATATTGATGAGTGTTGGTTCTGAAAGAAATTGGGATGTTGAAGATGAAAATGTATTGTCTTTTACCAACTTGGTAGAAAGAAGATTTTTATAAAAATGATTAAAAAAGGAATAATATTAATAATAGTCTTTACCCCGTTTTTTGCAAAAACTCAAAACATAGATTACGCTAAAACTATTATTGATACTCTGACAACACCTTATTTTGGAGGTAGAGGAGCTGTAGATTTAGGTGAAAAAAAAGCGGCTGATTTTTTAAAAAATGAATTTAAAAGAAATCACTTAAAGTCATTTAATGATACTTTTTTCCAATCTTTTAGATATAACATTAATACCTTTCCTGGTAAAGTTTCTGTAAGTGTTGATGGACAAAAACTAACTGCTGGAGTTGATTATTTGGTTGAACCATATTCAGGTTCTGTAGGAGGTAGTTTTCAATTGGTGTGGTACAATAAAAAGAATGTTCCCAATAAAAAAGAGTTTAAAAAGTTAGTAGCACTTAATTTTTTTGCAGATAAATTTATAGTAATTGATGATGAAGGTGTTGCTAAAAGTGACGAAATTTTTGAATTACTTAAACTCAATGTTTATGGAGCCGCAGGAATAATAAATCTAGAAAATAAAAAATTGACTCATTATCTTTCTCAAACCTATAATGATTTTGGTAGCTTGAGAATAATGAGGGATAAAATTTCACGAAAAAACAGGACTATTACTTTAGAAATTGATCAAAAATTTGAAAGAAATTTTCGTTCTCAAAATGTTATAGGATATGTTAAAGGAGAAGAATACCCTGATTCTTTTATTGTTGTTTCTGCACATTACGATCATTTGGGGAGAATGGGAAAGGATGTTTATTTTCCGGGAGCTAATGATAATGCTAGTGGAGTAGCAATGATGTTGAACTTAGCCTACCATTACACCCATAAAGAGTTACCAAAAAAAACAATAGTGTTTATGTTATTTGGAGCTGAAGAGGTTGGGATATTAGGCTCAAAACATTATGTAGAGAATCCATTATTTCCTTTAGAGCAAATTAACTTTGTTATGAACCTGGATTTACTTGGTACAGGTGATGATGGAGCAATGGTAGTAAATGCAACCGTATTTCCTGAGCAGTTTAAAGTATTAGATAGCCTTAATACATATGATAATTATCTTCCAATTATTAAAAAGCGAGGGAAAGCTGCAAATAGTGACCATTATTGGTTTACTGAAAAAGGAATCCCCTCTTTTTTTCTTTATACTTTAGGAGGAATTACTGCTTATCATGATGTAGAGGATGTTGCAAAAACTCTCCCGCTTACCAAATTTGAAGATTGCTTTCGTTTGTTACGAGATTTTTTAGATGAGCTGTAATTTTATAGTTTATCTTTTTATATCCTAAGTTAATTGTCACTAACTTTGTGTTATGAAAACAAAAACAGCTGAAGAGACAAAGGCAATTATGACTGAATTAGTCTTGCCAAATGACACTAATACATTAGGGAATTTAATGGGAGGTAGATTGTTGCACTGGTTAGATATTTGTGCAGCTATTTCGGCTCACAGATGCTCTAATAGAATAGTGGTAACGGCTGCTGTAAATAATGTTTCTTTTAGTCATCCAATAAAATTAGGAGATATTATTACCTTAGAAGCTAAGGTTTCTAGATGCTTTAACTCTTCTATGGAGGTAGTAATTGAAGTATTTGTTGAAGACCATAGAACTGGAGCTAAAACAAAATGTAATGATGCTATTTATACTTTTGTTGCTGTTGATCAAATGGGGAGCCCAATTGCTGCTCCAGAATTAATTCCTGAAACAGAACAAGAAAAGAAAAGGTACGAAGGGGCGCTTAGGCGAAGACAATTAAGTTTAATCTTGGCTGGAAAAATGAAAGCAGCTGATGCTACTGAACTTAAAGCCTTGTTTGATTAATCTCTACTTACTAAAAACCAACTGTTTAGTAAATTCTCTTTGTTATATTGCATTAATTCTTTGGTGTCCCAATTAATTACTTTAGCACCAGAAGCATTTGCTATTGCTTGTCCTGCAGCAGTATCCCACTCCATAGTTGGAGCAAACCGTGGGTAAGCATCAGCAGCTCCTTCAGCAACCATGCACAACTTTAATGAACTTCCTTTAGACAAGATATCTACTTCATTGTGTTTTGCTTTTTGCTCATTTATAAATGTCTCGGTTTCTTCGCTCATATGTGAACGACTACCAACTACTACAAAGTTTTTCCTGCTTTGGGATAAAGGCAATTGTTCAGCATTACCCAATAACTCATTAATGGAATTTACTTCTGAATCAAAACTGGAAATTTTATATGCTAATTTATCAGCAAAATATAGTTCTTTAGTTACAGGCACATAAATTACACCCATCGTAGCCTTACCATCTTCAATTAAAGCAATGTTTACCGTAAACTCTCCATTCCTTTTTACAAACTCTTTGGTCCCGTCTAATGGGTCAACCATCCAAAACTGATTCCAATTTTTTCTTTCAGCATACTCCATATGTTTACCTTCTTCACTTAAAATTGGCAATCCTGTTTTTTCTAATTCAGCTACTATTGCTAAATGCGCTCTTTTATCAGCCTCAGTTAAAGGGCTTTTGTCATCTTTTTGCTCTACAGCGAAATCAGAATTGTATACCTCTAAAATTTCTTGCCCACCTTTAATTGAAGCATTTATTATTTGTATTAACCAATCTTCTCTATTCATAATTGTAAAGTATTATTGTCGCAGTTTATCAACACCAAAATCAAATTTATACCAAGCTCTTTCATGTAAATAATATAAAATCATTTTTGTTACCACCTCTATTCCACCAACTTTTAAGCCTGTAATTGGGTCGCCTGAAATAAGCCAAGCTAATAACATAGTATCAATTGTTCCAATAATACGCCAAGTTACGGTTTTTGCAAGATGACGTTTAATGGACATAATGTTTTTACCTTTTACATCTTTCTTATAACCATATTTAAACCAAGCACGCTCATGTAAAAAGTATAAAATCATTTTGGTAATTACTTCTGTTCCACCGATAGATAGCCCAATAAGAGGCTCCCCAGAAACCAACCAGCCAATAATCATGGTGTCTATAGTTCCTACTATACGCCAAGTCATCGTTTTGGCTAAGTGTCTTTTTATGAGAAAATCTTCTGACATCTAATTGGTTTAGAGTACAATCTTAATCAATACGATTAACTTTATTAAAAAGATGACTGATTAATATCCACTACCTTTTGCTCCAATTTTCTCAATAGGATGCCAAGTAGTTTTCATCTCTAAAAAGTCTTCAATGTAATAAGGAGTTTCATGCTCGTCACTATAAGGCTTAGAAAAATCTTTAATGACTACTCGTTTTAAATTTTCTACAGCTTCTTTTTGAATTTCTAACTCCTCTTTCTTAACATTATTAGCATATAAAAAAGCATTTACATCCATGTGTGAAGCCATGTGTTTTAGTAATTCA
>CBDUPT010000065.1:0-9633 GCA_965369165.1 uncultured Flavobacteriales bacterium
ACAACCTTCCTAAAAAAGAATTTAAGAAAAAATATTTATTAGCTAAAGATCATAAATGGTACAAACCCAGTAATTGGGGATACAGAAACAAGTGGAAGTTTTGGACTGATGTTAGGATAACCTACGATAACGAAGCTCAAAACTTCACTCTAAAACTAAAAGATTTAACAGGTTTTACAGAGATTAAGGCTTACCCGAGATACAGATCTTTAAATAGACCTCTAGAAGATTCGCAAAAGACTTATGTTAAAAGATATGCTCGCTACTCAAAAACACTAGACACTAGAAAAAGACGATTTGAAAAAAGAAATCAAAGAGATAAAGCAAAGCATGAAAAAAGCTTAATTATTGCTGAAAATAAAAAGTGGTTATCCTTTCAAAAAAACTATATGAGCAAGGAGGAAAAAAAGCTAAGCAAAGAGGAATGGCTACTTTATTATGACAAAGTTATAGCTGATGAAAAAAAAGCCATGGGCAACGCTTCTGCAACCATTGGAAATATAAAAAGAAGTATGATTTTAGATGGATATTCACAGAATTTATCTTGGCAAACAAATTGGCAAAACAATCAAGATTCTACATATTTTAAAACTATCAGAACTCTTTTTCAAACTAAAGATAGTGGAATGGTAGCTGTTAAAGAAATAATGTTAATTGATAAAGAAAGTAAGTCATACCAGATATATCCAGGCTCATTAGGTGTGAGGCTAATTCGTTTAAATTTAATACAAGGTAGTCAAACAATTATTATTGCTCAACTCAGAAATGATGACATTGGCTATATAAAAGGAAACACTTTTCAGAGTATTAAATTTCCTAAAAACAATAAATATAAATTCACATTGAACACAATTAATGCTAAAATGGGTTCTGTTCAAACCGTTAGGTTAGAATTAGGTTTTTAAATATTTTTAATTATTTCCTGTAACTTTTTTAATATTTGATATTATAGTCTAAATACTTAATATGAATTCAACTATTTCTGAACATCATTTTACCAAACAAAAGATTTTATCTGAAGAAGATGAGATTAAGAAAGCAAAAAAAAATCTGAAAGATTTTAATGTATTATATGATAGGTATTATGTAAGGATTTTTCAGTACATATATCAAAGAGTTCAAACTGAATCACAAGCTGCAGATATAACTTCAGAAACATTTATTAAGGCTATGGAAAACCTAAAGTCTTATAAGTTCAAGGGAGTTCCTTTTGCTTCATGGTTATTTAAAATAGCTCGAAATGAAGTATACCTTCAACACAAAAAAGATTCTAAAATCCGTCAAGTTAATTTCAAAACTAATGACATTATACTTATAGCTGAAGAAATAGAAGAAAAAGGAATAAATAAGACTGAAGTTCTTATAGCAGCTATTAAACAGCTAAATTCAGAAGAAACAGATTTAATTGAAATGAAATATTTTGAAAAACGATCCTATGCTGAAATGGCGACTATTTTAGACCTTACTGAAAACAATGTTAAAGTAAAAACATTTAGAGTAGTTCAAAAACTAAAAACCTTCATCCACCCTAACAAAAAATAATTACTATGAAAAATTCAACCTACAAAAAAGACAGACCACAATTATCTGAAAATCAAATTAATAGTAATAAAAATTTTAATGCCACATTAAAAAATGTAAAACCAAATTCTAATACTATTTTAAAATCTTTTAAATATTGGGGTTCTGGAGGAATGGCTGTTATTGCAATATTAGCTGCGATATACTTTTTTAACAACGAAACTAATTTACAACAAAAAACAAATCAAGATAATTTTACCTACGAGCCCAATAATGAGCTAGCTCAACTAACTGCTATAAAACCACCTTTTATAGAACACGACATACCTTATGAAGTGTTTAAAATAAACGCATCTAAAGATGAAGTAATAACTACTAATAGTGGAACTACTTTTTTAATTAAAAAACACACATTAGTAGACTCTAATCACAATTTAATTGAAGGTTTAGCTGAAATACATTATCGTGAATTCAGAAACCCAGTAGATATATTTTTAAGTGGCATTCCTATGGACTTTGACTCTGCCGGAACAAGTTACCCTTTCGAATCAGCTGGCATGCTTGATATTAAAGGTTTTAAAAATGGTAGCCCAATAGAAATAGCCGAAAACAAAACAATAGACTTTTTATTTAATTCTACTTCCACAGAAAATAGTTTTGATTTGTTTACACTAAATAAAGAAACAGGTGTTTGGACTAAAGATGAACAGTCAATACCTGTAGCAAACTATCATCAACCTAACAATGAAAAGAAAACAAATACAGCTATTAACAAGCCTATTTCGCCAATAAAGCAAAACAAAAAAAAATATACTTTAAATTTAGATGTGGATAAAACAAATTATCCAGAATTAGCTACCTATGAAGGAACTATTTTTGAAATTAATGAGAGCGCTAAAAAGTTTGATCCTTTAATTTACAAAATTCAATGGCAAGATGCTAAACTGAGTGATTCTAAAGAAAAAAATAATTACACATTAAAATTAACGAGAGAAGATTCTTCTGTTTATTTGACAGTTTACCCAGTTGTAAAAGATGCTTATTATGAGAAAGCTATTTCTAAATATCAAAATGAAATGGCTTTATACAATAAAAAAACTGCAAATATTAATGATGAGTTTGATGGTTATGATGATGCTAAAGCTCAAACCATCAGTCAAGAAATTAATGCCGCTATTGCGATTAATACTTCCGAACAATTTTCAAAAAATAGCTCCACACCTATATCTGTTAGCACAATAGCTGGGAGCATAGTAACTCGTGCTTTTAGATTAAGTTCTTTTGGTATTGCAAATTGTGACATGCTAATTATGCCACAAAATCAGCCCAATTTATTAGCCCAATTAAAAACAGTTGATAATAGAGGAAATAAAATAGAAATTACCAATTACAATGTTGCTAATCCTAAAAAAAATGCAGTTCAATCTTTTGTCAATAATAATGAAGGTTTGAGATACCACAGAAGAGGTCCAAGTGTTTTATGGTTTGTTACAGCAAATGGATTAATTGGAATAGCTTACCCAGAACAATTTAAAACCATTAAAAAAGCTGATGAAATTGTTTTTAAAACTTACTCCTCACAAAAAGGAATAGAAGAATTAAGAAATTTAATGGCATACAAATAAGTTAAACTGACAAAAATCCCCTTAATTGTTTATAAGTTTTAAAACTTAAAATGGCTAAAAATTCGAGCATTAATTAGATTTGTTATCCTAATTAAAAAATTGAATATGAGTTTAACAGTAAAAGGAAAAATAGCCAACATATTAGAGGTTGAAAGCGGAACAAGTAAAGCAGGTAAAGAATGGAAAAAACAAGGTTTTGTAGTTGATACAGGAGCTCAATTTAACCCATTAGTTTGCTTTAGCTTATTTGGTGATGATAAAATTAACATGCTACGTGATTTTGGTCAAGGTCAAGAAGTAGAAGTTGCTTTTAATATCTCTTCGAGAGAATTTAATGGTAAATGGTACCACAACATTGACGCTTGGAAAATTACAGGAGCTACTAACGCTGCTCCACAAGCTTCTGCACCTGCTCCAACTATTGATGCTGCACCTGCAGAAGATGATGATTTGCCATTCTAAAAATGGCTCAATAATTGATCACCCCCATTTATGAGATACTTATTAGCAGCAACTATTTTTAGTTTGAATTTAATCGCTTTAAATTCCGTTGCTGCTAATAACAATCTACCACAAGACACCATAATTCCTTCCAAGCACAAATTTGCTAATAAAGAAGTGTTTATTCCTAAAGCTTTTGATGCTGCCTCTCTTGTAAAACAATACATGGAGTACTTAAAAGCCGGTAAAAGAACCATTGGTTTTTTACATCAAGATGAGCTTGAAATGATTGGAGAAAAAGATTTAACAGAAAAAAGATTGTTTTTTGATTCTTACCAAGTTGTTTCTATTGGCAAACGAATGGCAATGGTTAAAGTTATGAGTGTTAGAGGAACCTCTATAACTTGTAAAATGCTTATGCTCCGTTATTACCAAAACATGAATGGCCATTACCTATTAGTACCAGGAAAAACGGAAAAATTTGAAAAAAAAATGGGCGATATTACACTAAAAAAAGTGTTTATCAATACTTGGACTACGGAACAAAGGTGTAATTAAAATGAGGCTAATTGTTATTGTGTTCAGCAATGTAATAAATTAGCTTAATAAATTTTAAACCAAACCTATGATGTGATTAAGGTGTACATGCGCTTTGTTCAAATATTAGTAATATATTAATCAAATATGAAGTTTTTCATCTTACCCATAGTCTTTACAACTTTTTATTTTTTTTGTTCTGAATGTAAGTCACAATCAAAGACTAGAATATTTGCTTTTGACACATTGCTTACTGATTGTATTCTAAATATTCCATTTGACTTAAAGAAAAAAAATGAACCTATTGTAGCAACAATGGCTAAACTGTTGAGTGGAAAAGAATTGATTTTTATGCAATATAATGCAAAAGAAACTCCTCATTATACTTTTACACGTTGCTTTCTTAGCTCAGAATCAGACGATAATTACATTTTTTACGATCTGATAACCAAGTCTGATAAGGAAACGGGTATAAAACGAAGTACGGCTTTTTCCAGAAGAGACAAGTGGGATCGCTTTTACGAAGCAATATGTTTTGATGAAATATTAAAAGATAACCCAATTTTAAAGAAGATATTTCTTGAGTCTAATGACTTCTGAACAATTAGAATTCACCTGATATAAAAAACAGATTGCCAACAAATTGTATATTGCATTTTACTGCTTGATAATTTGAAGATTTAACGCCATTCATTTTATAAGATTTGTAAGTTTTACCCTTGATTAAGATAGCGAACAACTTGCTTACTTAAATGTTAATCTGAAATTGAAATTTTCACACAGTTTCATTAATTATAGTAGCTATAAACAGAGTTAGACACAGTATACAGTTTAGTTTAGTTTAGTTGAGTTTAGTTGAGTTGAGTTGAGTTGAGTTGAGTTAAATCAACTAAACCTCTACCAAACTCCCATCATTCACATACAACAACTGAGCAGAAATATTTTGATATCCCATTTGTGCTAACAAATTTCGATAATTGGTAATTTGTTCTTTGTGTTTTTCTTCTCGTTCTCCTGTTTTATAATCTATTACTATGGTTTGGTTATTTTTAACCACTACTCTATCTGGTTGGTAGCTTTCTCCGTTTTGTAATAAAATAGAACGCTCATTTTTTAATTCATCAAAATTCTCGAACCAACCTTTTATCGTTGCATTAGCAAACAGTTGATCTATTGATTTTTTAATTATGGGGGCTTCTTCAGTACTTATCAGTCCTTTTAACTGGTAGGAAGCCAAAACGCCATCTAAATCGGTTGGCACATTAATTTTAGATAATATATTATGGATTAATGTTCCGTGTTCTCCAATAGTTTCAGGGTTTTCTACATCCCAAACTAATGGTGCCTGATAACTAATTTTTATTTTATCTCTCCAATTGTTATAAACCACATCAGTAAAAGTTAAGCTATCAGAGTCATCTTTTGCTTCACTTTCATTTTTATGAAACAATCCAAACTTATAATGAAAATCGCCAATCTTATTATCTGGTTTTGTGCTACAGTAATTGTAAACATAATCACCAACAGAACCATTGGTCGATTTTTTTTTGCCTTTTTTAGTAATGATGTACAACCTATCTTTCGGACGCGTAAAAGCAACATAAATTAGGTTTACTAAATCCAATTTAGCTTTATTCATTTCTATCTCATATACCTCAGAAAAAACAGTATTGTTTAACTCTTCTTTTATAGGCATAACAGCAGATGCCAATCCTTCTATCTCAATTTTATTGGTCCAAAAATAATCTTCGCTTTTATCAACTCTACTATCAGCATAAGGATAAATTACAATAGGAAACTCTAATCCTTTTGATTTATGAATAGTCATTACTTGTACTGCTTCAACTCCATCAGGAATAACTACAGAAAATTTTTCACTTTTTAAATCCCACCAATCTAAAAAATTAAGCACTGAATTATCGTTTCTAGAAGCATACTCGTGTACTTTATCTAAGAAAAACTGGATGTAAAGGTTTACTTCTTTATTTAAGTTAAATAGTATTATCAACTCTTCGGTTAATTCGTATAGAGAATAATTGGCAATCTTATTAAAATTAAAATCAATGTTTTTAGCAGTTAAATAAGTTAGCAAACCTTGTTTTTGATAATGTTCAAACAAGGTTTCGTTATATACATATTGCGTTAAATAACGCATTACTTTTATTTGATAATTGGTGTCGTTTGGGTTGGTTAAATACTTCATTAAATCGATAACAAACATTACTTCTTTTGAGTTGCTTAACAACAAACTCTCTGATGAAACGACATTTATTCCTTGTTTTAATAAAAACTCTGAGATTGCAACTGCATTTTTATTACCTCTACACAATACAGCAATATCTTTTAATTTGTATTTATCAGTTAAACATTCTTCAATTTTAGCTAAAATAAAAGCTTCTGTCTCAACTTCATATATTGCTCGTTCTTCTTCATTTTTATCATTTACACCTTCAAAACCTAAAATCTCTATTCCTCCACCAATATTTGTTTTACTATAACCTTGGTTTAACTTATCATAAAGCTTACCGTATTTCTCGGGCAACTCTGGCACTATAGATTGAAAAAATTGATTGGTAAAATCAACTATCTCTGCTTTTGACCTGTAATTTGTAGCTAGTTTTTTTTGTTCAAAATTCCTTTCAATACTTTGTTCTCTTTCTAATAAAAGTGGGTTATTGTTATGTCCGTACACTTTCGGAAAAGCAATTATTTGTTCTACCTCCCCTCCTCTCCAACGATAAATGGCTTGTTTAGCATCTCCAACCACCATATTAAAATTACCATTTGCCAAAGAGTTATCTACTAAAGGTAACAAGTTGTGCCATTGAGTAATTGAGGTATCTTGAAACTCATCAATTAAATAATGTTGGTATTTTTCGCCTAGTCTTTCATAAATAAAAGGAGCTGGTTCATTTGCAACAATTGCTGCTATTCGTTTGTTAAAATCTGAAAGGTTTAAAATATTATTCTCAGCTTTAAACTCGTTGATTGTTTTTTCAATTTCATTTAAAACAGCAATGTTGTAAAGATTTTTTAGAACTTCTTTATTGATGATGTATTGGCTTAGCTCCTCTTTAAGAAACTCTTGAAAGTTTGTAAACAAATGTAACAGCTCTTGTTTATTTTCTTCAATTAAATCTTTTTGTGTTTGAGGTTTGCTTTTACTGTATAAGTCTTTATTCGCTTCAATTAAAGTTGATAATCTATTACTAACAGAAAAATCTTCTAACTTCATTACCTTATTCCAGTAATTAGGATAATCTGAATGTGAAAACGTATTTCGTTCTATTCCTTTATCATCAATAAAATTTAAAGCACCTTCTCCTAGTTGTTTAACCTTTGCTTCAAAAAGCTTAATACCTTTGTTGATGTACTTCTTAATAGCTTCAAAATCACCAATGGTTAAATCTCTAATGTTATCAATATGAATTTCGCTTCCATCTTTCAATAACTTTTCAGCAAAACTCAATAAGTCACGCTCTATATTCCAACTCTTTTCATCATCAGATTTTTGTATCGCGTATTCTACTAAAATCTTAGTTAACTTTTCATTGTTTCCAACTTGAGCTACCAACATATCAATTGCTGATTTCAATACTTCTTTATCTGATAACTCAATGTTGAAATTAAGAGGCAATTGCAAATCATGAGCAAAAGTTCTGATAATCTTATGCGTAAACTTATCAATGGTACTAATAGAAAAATCGTTGTAGTTGTGTAAAATTGATTTTAGTACTTTATAGCTTCTTTCTTTTAGTACTTCTTCTGAAAGTCCAAGTCCTTCATCTTCTTTTGGTTTAACGAGTTCTGCTAAAATAAACTTTGGAGTTCCTTCTAACTCTGTTATCCCAGCAATGGCTTTTAACGTATCCAACACACGTTCTTTCATTTCTGCAGCAGCTTTATTGGTAAAAGTTACCGCTAAAATATTTCGGTATTGAAAAGTATTACCTGTAGCTAAAGCAATTTTTAAATACTCTTTAACTAAGGTAAAGGTTTTGCCTGTTCCGGCAGATGAGTTATAGGATACAAAGTTTTTTTGCATTACATTTTATCTTGAATAAATGACAGTTTATCTTCCATTGGCAAGTTACCATCTATCCAATTGATATCAAAACCATTTCGCTCCATTTTTCTAAACCAAGTTGCTTGCCGTTTTGAGAATTGATGTATGCTAATGTTTAGTTTTTCAAACATTGTTTTTCTATCAATTTCTCCCAATAAAAACTGGGTAATTAGTTTATATTCTAAACCATAAAACTTCAATCTATCAGCACTTACTCCATTTTTCAACAATGCTTCAACTTCGGCTATCATTTCCTCGTGCTTTAATCTATGTTTTAATCTTTCAGTAATTCGTTGTTTAATTATATTTCGTTCAAAATGGACTCCAAAAATGGTTGAATTAATTTTAGGAAAGTCATTAATTAAAGATTCGTTTTCTTTTTCAAAAATGGTTACTTCTATTGCTCTAACAATTCTATCCCTTTCAATAGTATCAGTCGTGTTATGTAGTTCTTTATAGCTTGATAAAATTGCTACCAATTCATCTGTAGGTTTATCAGCAAGTTCTTTTCTTAATTTTATACTTTCAGGAACTTTTAACATTCGGTAACCTTTTAAAACTGCCTCTAAATATAAGCCTGTTCCACCACAAAGTATTGGTGTTTTTTCTCTTTCCTTAATATCCTTATAAGCCTCTAAAAAATCATGCTGAAACTCAAATACATTGTATTCTTCTCCAGCATCTTTAATATCAATTAAATGATAAGGTATTGATGTGTTCTCTATAACAAACTCTGATAAATCTTTACCTGTTCCAACATCCATCCCTCTATAAACTTGTCGTGAATCTGCACTTAAAATTTCACCATTATTTCTAAACGCAAGCTGAGTTGCAAGACTTGTTTTGCCTGTTGCAGTACATCCTAATATTACTATTAAATCAGATTTAGACATTAAGATTAGTGATATTTATCAGTTTTTGTATTTACTTTTATGTTATCTTTGCTATAGATGAAATTAGTTTCTCAAATATCATCAATTATTATTGCTTTGTTGTTTGTTTTCACAATAAACTTCAAAACTTTTGTGACATTAAATTTTTATGCAAATCAATCAGAAATAGCAGATTTATTTTGTATCAACAAAGAAAAACCTCAGTTACAATGTGATGGTAAATGTCATTTAGCTACCCAAATAAGTAAAGTAGAAACCGATGAAGAAAGCACCCCATTTACACCAAATACTTTTAATTATAATATAGAGGTTCTATCTATAATAGTTGATATTGACAATCATTTAAATAATCAATCTATTAATATTAAGAATCTTTACAATTCAAATATTCAATCTAATCCTTGCAAGGGCTATTATACCATAAGTTCTCCACCTCCTAGAGTGTAATTTATATAATTAGCCTAAATCTTATTTAGGTAACTAATTTATTAATTACAATAAACAATTTTACAATGCAAAAGAAATGGATTGTAATGCTGATAGCAATATT
>CBDUPT010000066.1:0-9601 GCA_965369165.1 uncultured Flavobacteriales bacterium
AGTAGCTTGTGGTTGTTGTGCTCCAATACCTAAGAAACTTAAACCTGCTTCAATTAATATTGCAGCGGCAAAATTAATTGCTGAAATTACAATTACAGGACCTAATACATTTGGAATCATGTGCTTAAATATAATTCTACCATTTGTAAAGCCTAAAGCTCGACCAGCTTCAACAAATTCTTTTTCTCTTAAACTTAACATCTGCCCCCTAACAACTCTAGCAACTTCAACCCACATAGTTAAACCAACTGCAATAAATACTTGAGTTGTTCCTTTTCCTAATGCCATGGTAATAGCAATCACCAGTAATAAAGTTGGAATAGACCAAACCACATTGATAAACCACATCACAACATCATCAATCCAGCCTCTAAAGTAACCAGCTAAAGCTCCTAATGTAATACCTATAAATAAAGAAATAAAAACAGATATAAATCCTACCAGCAGTGAAATCCAGGTTCCAGCCATTAATCTACTCAACAAATCTCGACCATATTTATCTGTTCCTAAATAATATTTTTCCGATACAATATGGTTGTTCTGAACCTCTTCTTTTAACTCTTCTATTGAGATATGCTTTTTACCATCATTAATAGTATAAAAATCTAAGAATCCATTTTTTTCTACAATTTCGTTATGATCTGTAGCGTATACAATATCAGCCAAATTATACCTCATCACCTGACCATCATTTACATCTCCACCTGTATATTTTTCTACAACTAAATTGTACCCTTCAAAACTATAATCATAAATTGGTACAGTAGTAAAATCATTTTCTACTCCAATATTTACAATCTCCCAAATACTTGATTCGTGTTTCTTTTTATTTTTCTTGACCTTTAATAAATCAACTGAAAAACCTGGCTGTTGAGTAGTAATTTCAAGAATTTGATCATTTGCCATTGGTGTTCCATCAGGACGTATCATAGGTCCAAGAACAGCGATAAAAAAAGCACAAACAATTATAAAAAGTCCAAATAAAGCTAATTTGTTCTTCTTTAATCGATGCCATGCTATTGACGACAATGATTTAGATGATATGTCTTGTTTTTTTCTACTCATTAATATTTTCTCCCTTTCCAGCTATAATTCATTGTTATTGATGCCATCCATATACCAACAAGGTAAATTGGATATAACAATTGAACAGGAATAAAATAAATTAATACTCTCTTTTTATCGAAAAAAGAGGCTACCAAAAGTAATAATATAAAATCAATAACCCATTTACTTAACAACAAGATTGTTAATACCCTTGTATAATTTTCGACCAAAGGCAAACCAATGTAGATAAAAAGACTTACTATATTTTGAATTAAAATAATTGAACTAAAATATATGAGCAACTTATTTTTATAGAATTTTGATTTTGATGCCCAACGCATCCGCTGATTAAAAAATTCCTTCAAGCCTTTTTCAGAAGGTGTTTCTACAATAAAACTTTTAATAAGTGCCCCCTTTATTAACTTATTATTTTTTATAAACTTCTCTAATAAAAAAACATCATCTCCAGAAGGTGTTAAGTAGTTATCATAACCTCCAACATCCATCAATGACTCTTTTTTATAGGCTAAATTAGCAGCATTATTTAATGTTGGGGTTCCAAAACTTAGCGTTCCAAACTCCAAACCTTGCATTGCCATCATATCTAATATCTGAAATTTATTTAAAAACCCTTTACCATTTTTAAACATTAAAGGTCCTAGCAACATATCTTGTTCATCTATTTTACTTGCTATATTCTTTAACCAATTTTTAGGTAATTCGCAATCAGAATCTGAGCTTGCTACGATAGAATATTTAGCGTTATCAAGCCCTAATTTTAATGCTTCTTTTTTTGATTTTTTATCAATTAACTCATATAAACTATAATCAAAAGAAGAAATATCAATATGCTTTTTTATTAATTCAACACTTTTATCTGTTGAATGATCATTAATAATTATAATCTCAAAATCTAACTTCTCATAATTTTGATGTTCAAGAGAATTCAAACATTTTATAATTGTTTTCTCCTCATTTCTAACTGGGATTAAAACTGATATTTTTACAATCTTTTTTGAATTATTGATTTCCTGTCTTTCTCTATAAAAACCAATAGCAACAGCTACTATTGAAAAACAATAGAGTAAAGTTATACATGATATTAATAATATAAAATAAATCAAACCGTTGATAGAATTTTAATCTTACGTAAATTAAATAATCCTAATAAAGCTGGAAAAGCAACATTAATACCCCATAACATGATTGATGCTGCCATTATTGATATATTTACATCTGATATTAAGCCAAATATAAACAGTGCAACTGATGCTCTAACTGCAATTTCAGAAAATAAAATTGTAGGAATAAATGATGCAATCATAAAGCATACAGGAATTAATAAAATTGAAGTCAAGTTAATCATATCTATTCCAAAAGCCTCCAGAATTAAAAAATATTGGATAGAAAAAATTAAGTATCTCAAAAAACTCAACCCTAAAATTACAAATAGCTCTTTATAAGAAAATACCCCCAATGCATCAGCTAATTGATTTTTTTTTAAATAAGGAATCTTATATAATAATAATTTAACATAATGAAGCTTAAAGTAAAGTAATAGCATTACTATAGCTATGAGTATTAAAACACCAAATAATAAAATCACATTGAATCCTAAATCGAATAAATGATAGGTAACCATTAAAGCAAAAATCCCGATAATAAAAGTTATTATCAATTGACTATAGCTTGATACTATAGTTTTAAGAGTAATCTCTTTAAAATACTTTTTACCAAGTAATAATGCTCTAAATGGTACTTCTCCAATACGGTTAGGAGTTAATAATCCTGCGGTAATTCCTGTCAAAACATAATTAAATGCTTTAAAAAATGAAATATTTAATGTTTTACGAATAGCATACTTCCATTTTAATGCTTCTACCCCCCAATTAAGGAAAACAAATAAAAATGCAAGTAATAAAAAGTTAGTTTCAATGTTTGAAAAATCAACCTGAACTAAAGTTGTCCCCCAATCTTCTCTTATCTTATAATAAATGTAGATAACTGCTCCAACTCCAAGAAATAACCTGAATAGTAAATTAATATATTTGTATGAGACTTTATTAGCCAATAAAACAAATTTTATTGTGTTAAATTAATACGATTAACTTTGTTATAGTGATTAAAGATAAAATAATATTAGGAATTGACCCTGGAACTACCATAATGGGATATGGAGTAATTCAAATCATTGATAATAAAATTAACATGTTAGCAATGGGTTCTATTGAATTAAACAAAATAGAAGACCATTTTATGCGATTAAGAAAAATCTTTGAAAGAACACAATACTTAATTAACGAATATAAACCTGACGAATTTGCTATAGAAGCTCCCTTTATGGGTAAAAATGCTCAATCTATGCTAAAATTAGGGCGTGCACAGGGTATTTCAATGGCAGCTGCTTTAGATAAAGACATTCCTGTTACTGAATATGCACCTAGAAAAATAAAACAATCTATAACAGGAAAAGGTACTGCATCAAAAGAACAAGTAGCAGGTATGTTGGTAAACATTTTAAAATTAAAAGCATTACCTAAACATTTAGATGCAACAGATGGTTTAGCTGTAGCTGTTTGCCATTATTTTCAAATGGGAAAACCACAATCACAAAAATCATATTCTGGATGGGATGCATTCGTAAAGCAAAACCCTAAAAGAACTAAGTACTAAAATTCTAAGCTCCAATAATTTTTTCTTGAATAGCTTTAAACTCCCCTTCAGTAAATTTCAATTTAGGCCTAGAGAAATCTATATCTGATACATTATTAATAGGTACTAAATGAATATGCGTATGAGGTACTTCCAAGCCAATTACTGCAATACCAATTCGTTCACAAGCAATTGCTTTTTCAACTTTTAACGCTACCCTTTTAGCAAATTTTTGTAAAGATATGTAGGTTTGCTCATCTAAATCAAAAATATAATCAACCTCCTTTTTAGGAACAACCAATGTATGTCCTTTAGCTAAAGGAAATACATCTAAAAATGCTATAAAATCGTCATTTTCGTCAATTATATATCCTGGAATCTCTCTATTAATTATTTTCGTGAAAATAGAAGCCATTATCTAGAAATTTCAATGATTTCAAAATTGATTATGCCAGTAGGCACCTTAACTTCTGCTATATCTCCAACAGATTTACCTAATAATCCTTCACCAATTGGTGAGTCAACAGAAATTCTTTTTTGCTTTAAATCAGCTTCTTTTTCTGATACCAAAGTATATTCCATTACAGCACCATTAGCAACATTTTTAATTTTAACTTTAGATAAAATTAAAGCTTTAGATGTATCTAATTGAGATTCATCTATAATTCGTGCAGTAGAAATTATTGTTTCTAACTTAGAAATTTTCAATTCTAATAAGCCTTGAGCTTCTTTTGCTGCATCATATTCAGCATTTTCCGACAAATCTCCCTTATCTCTAGCTTCAGCAATTTGAGCTGAAATTTTTCCTCTCTCAACATTTTTTAATTGATCAAGTTCTTCATTTAATTTGTCTAAACCCTCTTTTGTATAATAGTTAACTTGTGACATAACCTAATTCTTTTAAAGCCAAAAAGAGAACTCAAATTTGAGTTCTCTTTAAAAACTTGAAATATGTATTTTATTATTTTATAAATCTAATTTTATTCCAATACTATGAGTTCCTTCAAAACTTTCAGTCATTTGGTATGCATAATGTAATCCAAATGTTGTTCCTTTTTTACCTAATGGAGCAACAAATGAAGCACCAAATGCTGGCCCTGTATAAGCAGAGGTTCTTTTTTCTGAATCAAACCAAGTACCTTGCTCCAATACATAACCACCTCTAATCATAAACATATTTTTAAATCCATACTCTAGACCAATTCTATATTGATCCTTTGTAAATGAATTTGATGTAAAATTACCTGCTACAGTAATTCTGTGATCAGAAGAAATTTCACTACTTGTACTATCAGTTGTAGGTGCTAAATAAAAATCATATGATGCACCAATATGTAATAATGAAGGTAATTGGTATGCTGCAACTCTATGATCTTGTGTTGATTGAATTTCAACACCATTATTATCGTTTATCTCTGTGAAAGAAAGTCCATCACCAGAAGATTTCATACTAGGTCCAACATTTTTTAAAGCAATACCAAACTTTACTTGGTCATTATCTCCTGTAACATAACGAACACCCGCATCAAATGCAAATCCACGAGCAGATGCATTAGCAATAGATTCACTAATAATTCTTACTCCTAAACCACCTGAAATACTATTTGAAAATTTCTTAGAATATCCAGCATCTATAGTTGTATATGAAGGAGAAAATGTACCAATACCACCTTCAGGTAAATTAACCTCAGTAATATCGATATCTCCAAATTTCATACTCATTACCGAAACACCTAACACACCTGATTCTCCTAATTTTTGAGCAAATCCGAAGCTGTTCACACTAACATCACTACCAACCAAATATCGTTTATGGTTAACTAATAATTCTGTTTTTCTAGTAAAAGCTAATCCTGCAATATTTAATCCCATAGCCTCAAGGCCTGTAACAGAAGCTGTATTTGCGCCTCCAAATCCAACACTTCTAGTCCAAGGATTAATAAGCAGTTGTGAAGCACCAGCTTCACCAGCTCTATCTTCATTTCCAGCATATAAATTAACTGAACAACAAGCTGCTACTAATAAGATTGATATTTTAATTTTCTTCATATTTAAAGTATATATTGTATTCTATCTTTATTATTAAATTTAAAACCCATTCAAATCAGTAGGTTTCATAATTCCATACCATTTTAAAGTTCTCTCACCTACATCTGGTACATCAACATGAATTAAATAAACCCCACTTGCAACAGGTACATTAACAAAATTCTTTAAATCCCAATCTAAACTAGTTTTAGGATCACCTTTCACAAATCTTCTCATTAATGTTCCACTAATGTTATAAATCGATATCGTACATATCTCTGGTAAATTAGTAATCTTTATTCTGTTATCTAATTTATCATTTTCATATTCACTATAAGCATAATATGGATTTGGAACTACATTAATTAAGTCTAATACAGAATCCATAGCAGTCATACTCCCTGTCTCTACTTCCATACCTGTCATATCAAACTCATACATTGGTAGGCCATTATTTGTTGTAGAAGCTGTAGTAAAGGTTTCATATGGTCGCTCTACACGTAATCTAACTCTTGCTTCTGTTTCTAATAAAGAACGCCCTTCTTCTAACATAGGGATACCTGCCCATGCACAAGTTCTCATTGCTAACATCTTCTTTACATCTGCTGAATTAAATTCTGCACGTAAAGTTGCACATCCATCATATCCCGGGAAAGATATTCCTGAAGTTGCTTTTCTAAAAACATATACATAATGTTATCCACCCATTAACAATTCTTGGTTCACACCTCCAGTCTCTACTGATGTAGGATTCCATTTCATGTCTCTTCCATTTTCTCCTGCTAACCAGCTATCTTCAGCGAATGCAATATTCAATCTCTCTCCTGTTTCTAAATTAATAGCATAACCAGGGAACCATCCCATTCCCGTTCCATCTCCATCAGGATTACCATTTTTATCAACACTTGCTCCACCTCTTAATTCTAAATGTTTCGCTCCACCTTCAGCTAAAATCACATCGTTTCTAGCTTCAAATACCATTGCTCTACTCCATTTACTCTTATCTGAAGTAAACACAATATCAACTGATGGTAAATCTTCTAATAATGCTCCTTTTACACCTGCTCCACTTAACAGCCCTAATCCAACTGCGTCTGTCATTTGTGGTGCTGGTGGAGAACTAGGTTTAACGTAAGACACTAATCTGTATGGCGCCCATGTTTTATCAACTAATCCTTCAAAATCAGATTCTGGATCTTGGAAATTACCATTATCATAATCATTATATACATCTGCTGTATTTCCTACATCAAAAACTGAACTTCCAGATCTAATCCAGTTCCCATCAGTTTGTCCTTCTCTATCAGCATATCCTCCTAACCATCGTTTAGTTGAATCAGCATATTCTATATTACCAATAATAACTCCACTACCTAATTCTTTCTCTTCTCCTGGTTTAGCTGTTTGTTTTATTGATACAGATATTCCATAATCTAATAACAATTGCTCATTCTCAACAGTAATTAATTGATCTGAATTGATAGAATCTACTCCATTTCCAATATTTGGAACATGAATTGTCCAAAATGCGTCATCTAAACTTCCACCTGTTGCCGTATCTTTAAACTGAACTCTATAGACACCAGCTTTCACATTTAATGGATCTACTACTTTTACTTGAATTGGTCCATGTCCTGATTGATAAGTTGGGAAATCCATAAAGTTATTAGCTACAATAGATGCCTCTGATTTTGCTGTTAATTGCAATTCATTTCCACCATTACCTTGCCCTTCTATTCTTTTAATTTGAGGCATATCTCCATATTCAGAATTAGCCACTGTTCCACCAGCTTCTGGTGCTGGATTATGAGGTATTACAGCAAATGATGAGATACCTTGACCTCCAGCCATCTTTCTACTAGCAATGTATGGTACTCTTTGCCCATCTAAAGCAAAAGGATCATTAGGATCAAACTTTTTATACTCATTATAGCCATATGCAATTGCTATATAATAATAAGTTTTATGATTTACTAATCGACCATCTCCCTCAGCAAATAAATCATTAGTAAATCTAAATGAATGCTTAATACCTTCATCAGCTCCTTCTACCATTAGGGAAGGAACATTAATCTCATACTGAGTATTATATTCGTGATTAATCAATGTAGTAACACCATCTTTGATATCAACTTGAGCTGCTAACCTAGATACATCCGGATCATCTAATTCTTGTACTGTAATTAATCCATTTTTAACTTGATAAATTTGGTATCCTTGAAATTTATAGAATTTCAATGTATCCTTATCATCATCATCTCCTTGATATTGACCATTTAAAGTATCTGGTATTGCAATAAATGGATTTTTTTGGTTATAACTTTCATTATAATTGTTTGATACTTTTCTATTACTTAAATAAAGTATTACCTCTCTATCCATTTCTTGGAAAGTAATATCTGGAGCATCCGGTCCTTCAGCAATTTTAAAACAATTATCAAATAATGCTTGAGCTTTATCATCTGCCACTCTTAACGCATTAACCGATGAAAAATTATCACCAGATACTGCTCTAGCCCATACAATACCTACAGTCAAATCATTAACCGCTCCAGGTTCTAATGTAAATGGCCCAGCACTTTCTAAAAATCGTCTATCCCCTGCTGGATTACCTTCACCAAATTCAGACCAATCAGCTGGTGACGCAGCAACACCTTTCGTACTCCAGAATAATGGATCAGAAGCTCCAGGAAATATTAAATCAGCTAACACTGTTCCTCCAGAAGAGGCTGCGTTACCATTTCCTCCCCAAACCATCTGAGCTCCACCATTTCTCCATCTTCCTCTTAAATAATTATAGTAATCTAAAGCACTTGACGGATCTCCATCTCCATTAAACTGTCCACCTCCAATACTATAGTAAACAAATTTTTTCATTCCATAACGCTCATTATCAACTATACCATCTCCATAACCAATACCCAACCCTTTGTAAGGTATACCACCATTAGCTAAAGCAACAGGTATGTTTTGGGTTAACGGATTATCAATACCGTCATTATCTGCATAAGGTCCTTCAAAAAAGTCAACACCAACAGCCGGTGGAGTTGATCCATAACCTTCAATACCACTTCCTCCTTCATCAGTATTATCTCCATTGTAACAATACCCTAATCCTCTTTCTGCATCACAACCAACGTAATCATCAGTAGAACCACCTAAATCTGCATCTATCCATTGTCCAAAATAAGTTTCCGTTAATGTAAAAGTTGAACGATTGATCATTTCATAATTATAAAATGTCATATTATTTACTTCATCATTGGTTGCAAAAGCAAATGCTTGGCCTCTAATTTCCATACCAATAGAAGGTCCTTGAGATTCAGAGTGCGTATTTCCTTTATCATTGAATACAAACCAAATAGTTGTATCACCAAATAACCGCACATCTCTTGTTGTTCTACAATCAATATCTCCAATCAAATCATATTTAGGATAATCTCCAGCATTAGGGTCATAAAAATCATCTCCATCTCTATCATAAAAAGGAGCTAAATGCCAATCTTGTCCTTGACCTAAATCCCCATGAGCTGGCCAATCCAATATTGCATCTGGAATTTGATACCCAGGGAAATCATCTTGTTGTGTAGTTGTATTATTCAAAGCATCATCTATACCTGCTTGATACCAAGCTACAAATTGATCAACCATAGCTCTAGAAACTCCGAAAGATTTATCATATTTAGAACAAGTTGCAGCATCTATTTCTGCTGTAGAGGTATTTAGTGGTCCTGGCCAGAAATCGTTACCAGTAGCTCTAAATGTAACTGCAGCTATTTTTAATTGACCATTAATGTCTCTTCCTCCCATCCACAATGCTCCAGCAAAAATAGATGTGTACTTTGGATCATTAGCACTACCTCTTTTAGGTATT
>CBDUPT010000067.1:0-9600 GCA_965369165.1 uncultured Flavobacteriales bacterium
AGCATTTGCAGTAAGTACATCCCCCATTTTTACTGTGTTAGGATAAGATATGGAACATTCTAAAGCAACGCTTAATCTGCCATGAGCATTAGATGCAAAAGCCAACGCACTATCTGCTAAAGAAAAAGTAATTCCTCCATGGATAATTCCAAAACCATTACACATTTCTGGTCTAACCGTCATTTGTAATTTACAAGTCCCTTTTTCTGATTCGAGTATTTGAATACCTAACCACTGACTAAATGCGTCAGTTTCCATCATTTTATTTACGATAGAATTCATTAAAAGAAATTTTTATTTTCCCTAACCATTCTTCTTAATAAAGGACTAGGTCTGTAACGGTCTTCACCGTATTCGTTAAACATATTTTCTAATTGGTTCAACACTTTCTCCAAACCAATTTCATCCGCCCAAGCTAATAAGCCTTTCGGGTAATTTACCCCTTTAGTCATCGCTAAATCTATATCTTCTTTAGTTGCTATATTTAAGAACAAGGCATCAACAGCTTCATTAATTAGCATCATTAAAATTCTATCTAAAATTTGTTTTCCTAAAACTTCATCTTTGTTTGGCTGTGGTTGTTCTGCTCCTTCGGCATAATTGTAATAACCTCTACCAGATTTACGTCCATACCAACCAGCTTCTGAATGACGCTTTTGCGTAAAGGAAGGCTTATACCTTTGGTCATAATAGAAAGCCGCAAAAACAGTTTCTGTTACCGTATAATTTACATCATTACCAATGTAATCCATTAGGGTAAAAGGTCCCATTCTAAAGCCACCTAACTCAGTCATTGCCCAATCAATAGTAGCAAAATCTGCAATACCTTCTTCGTATATTCTAAGAGCTTCTCCGTAAAACGGACGAGCCACTCTATTTACAATAAAACCAGGTGTATCTTTGGTTAATACTGTTACTTTTTTCCAACCATCAATTAGTGCTCTTGAAGCATTTTTTGTTGCTTCAGAAGTTTGCACTGCAGGTATAATCTCTACCAAAGGCATTAGTGGTGCTGGATTAAAAAAGTGAATACCAATTACTCGTTCAGATTTTTTACAAGAAGATGCAATTGAAGCAATAGATAACGATGAAGTATTACTTGCTAAGATACAAGTATCACTTACTATGTCTTCCAGATTACTAAATACTTTTTGTTTGATTTCAATATTTTCGATAATTGCTTCAATAACAATTCCACAATCCGCAAAATCGGTAATTTTTTCAGAAAACGTAATTCTATTTAATACTTCTTGAGCAGAAGTTATACGCTCTTTCTCTTCTAAACGAGCTAATATTTTTTCTAAACTAGCTTGTGCTTTTGTTAATGCTTCAGTATTCAAATCAACTAAAACAACTTTATGTTCTTGTGTTGCTGCTATTTGAGCAATTCCACTTCCCATTGAGCCTGCTCCTAAAACCCCTACTATTGTATCTTTATTCATTTTATTCTCCTTTAAATTCAGGTTTACGTTTTTCTAAAAAAGCATTAACACCCTCATTATAATCATAAGTTTGTCCTGCTTCGTTTTGCAACTCTCCTTCTAAGTTTAATTGCTCTGTTAATGAATTGTTAAACGATTCATTTAACAACTTTTTAGTTAAACCAATACCTTTAGTGGGCATTTTGGCTAATTTATTTGCTATAGCCAAAGCTTCTTCTTGTAAATTTTCATCAGCTACAGCTTTATAAATCATCCCCATCTTTTCAGCTTCAACAGCCATTACCTTATCGCCTAAAAACATTAATGCAGCAGATTTTTGCATACCAATTAAACGAGGCAAATAATATGTTCCTCCACTATCTGGTATTAAACCTATTTTACTAAAAGCCTGAATAAATGCAACAGATTCTCCAGCTAAAGTAATATCACAAGCTAATGCAATATTGGCTCCAGCACCAGCTGCAACACCATTTACGCCACAAACTATTGGTTTTTCAATTTTTCTTAAACGCTCAATTATTGGGTTATAATGCTCTTCAACAATTTTTGGCAATTCGGTTTGTTCTGGGTCAATAGCTTCAGCTAAATCTTGACCAGCACAAAATGCTTTTCCTTCACCAGTAATATAAATTGCTCTAACGGCTGAGTTACTTTCACAATCATCTAAGGCTTTCTGTAAATCAAAAGCCATTTGCCTAACAAAACTGTTAAACTTATCAGGTCTGTTTAGCGTAATAATTCCTACTCCGTTTTCAATTGTAAATTTTATGTTACTCATAAAATATTAGTTTTTGGTATTAAGTTTTTAGTGTATGGAAATTCTAAACACCATACACCAAATACAAAACACTAATTTACATTCTATTCTTTTTCCAATTTGATTTAACCTTATTATCAGCTACAAGTACATCACTCTTATTTCCTTCCTCATATAATTTAGCTACAAATAAAGCAGCTATTTCTTCAGTATCAGAATTATCATTCTTCAACTCCTCAGGTTTAAAATATTTACCTACAAAATGAGTATCAAAATCTCCACTTACAAAAGCTTCGTGCTCTAAAGCGAACTTACAAAAAGGTAATGTTGTTTCTACACCACTAATTTTATAATCTTCAATCGCTCTTATCATTCTCATTCTAGCTTCTTCCCTATCTTTTCCATGAGTAATTAGCTTAGAAATCATCGGGTCATAATAAATCGGAATTTGCATTCCTTCTTCAAAACCATCATCTACACGAATCCCCATTCCTTCTGGACGTTGGTATGTATTTAACGTTCCAATATCTGGTAAAAAATTATTTGTTGGATCTTCAGCATAAACTCTTACTTCAAATGAATGTCCGTTAATCTTTAAATCTTCTTGCTTAAAGCTCAACTTTTCACCTCTGGCAATATTAATTTGCTCTTTTACTAAATCAACACCTGTTATCATCTCTGTAACAGGATGTTCAACTTGCAAACGAGTATTCATCTCTAAGAAATAAAAATCTTTATTATTTTCTAATAAAAACTCCACAGTACCTGCTCCAATATAGTCGCAAGAACGAGCAACATCAACTGCACATTTACCCATTGCCTCTCTAATTTCTGGAGTTAAAACTGCAGATGGAGCTTCTTCAATTACTTTTTGATGACGTCTTTGAATCGAGCATTCACGCTCAAACAAATAACAAATATTCCCATGAGAATCTGCTATAACTTGTATCTCTATGTGACGAGGAGAACCTACATATTTTTCAATAAAAACTGCACCATTCCCAAAAGAAGAAACTGCTTCACTAACTGCTCTATCCATTTGATCTTCAAACTCTTCAGCATCCTCTACAACACGCATCCCTTTACCACCACCGCCAGCTGCAGCTTTAATTAATATTGGGAAACCTATGCCTTTTGCAATTTCTTTAGCAGCAGCAATATCTTCAATGGCTTCATCTGTTCCAGGAACCATAGGGATATTATAACTCTTTACAGTATCTTTTGCTTTTAGTTTATCTCCCATCAACTCCATAGCTTCAGGAGAAGGTCCAATAAAAGTAATGCCTGCATCAGTAATTTTTCTTGTAGCATCAGCATTTTCAGATAAAAACCCATAACCAGGATGCAATCCATCTACTTTTAAATCCTTACAAATCTGAATGATTTTATCTACTTGTAAATACGATTCACTTGATGGAGGTGGACCAACACAAACTGCTTCATCAGCATATTTTACAAAAGGAGCATTCCTGTCTGCTTCCGAAAAAATTGCTACAGTTTTAATTCCCATTTCTCTTGCAGAACGCATAACACGTAAAGCTATTTCTCCTCTATTTGCAATTAATATTTTATTCATAAACTAGTCATTTTTTGAAGGTTTAAAAGTAGTGATTTTGAAAGAATTTTTTGTTAAATAAGCACTTTTACTTTCTTCTTTCAACTTTAGAACTAATTAGTCTCCCTGACTCATAAACGTTCCAAAAACAGATTTTCCAAACCTATAATTAAAAGATAATCCAACATAAGGTGCTGGGTCTATTTTTTGAGAATAACCACCTTCCCAAGCCCTAATTTCTTGAAGCATAGCATAACCGCCTTCAATTTTCAACTTATAATTGCTTCCCAACTTAGTATTTAAAGCCAAGTAAGTCTTTAACTGCCTAAAATTTAGCGTATTATTATTATCACTATATCCAGAACCTTGTCGATAAACAGTACTAATTCCGTTAAAATAAACGACAGCATCCATATTAACTTTACTGTTAAAACGATAATTTAACTTAGCGTGTAAAGGAATTATAATTTCTGTTCTAAAATTACTACTACCTAGTCTGGTTTTTAACCCTAATAACGGAAATGGGATAATTTTACCCTGATTTACTAATAAACCTGCGCCATAAAAATAAAATGTTTTTAAGTTTTTGGTTTTAATATTCGCAAAATAACCTCTAAAATTTGGTGTGAAATTTTTAGTTAAAGTCTCATTACTTTCGTCAGCAAACATATTTACCGAATACAACCATATACCTTTACGAACACTTGCAGTTAAAGCTGTAACTCCAATTCCTAATCGGTAAATATTTTCATAATTTCCATTATCAGTAACTGTTGGTTGTGTAACTCCTAAATTGTAATTCAAAAAAACCTGACTGGCCTTAGCGTCCATTTTTTTGAAATTAAAATTCTTTAAATCAATACCAATTTTTGTTTTTAAAGGTTGGCTAAATTTTAAATTATAACGAGACATTTGAAAGTCTGTAGAGTCATTAATTGCTGAAGGAGCAAGGTATTCTCCTCCAATTGTTAGTCCAGGGTTAAACAAAAAACCCGTTGTAAAAGATTGAGCAGAAACTACTAAACCACTAATAATAAGTACTAGTAATATAAATAGTTGTTTTATGTTTATTGTAATTATTCTCAAATCACTTTATCTTTTTAGGCTTCTCTTCATTAAAAAACGTGTACAAGATAGAGTTTCCAAAGTTATAATTAAACGAAAAATTGATAAACGGCATAGCACTCATTTTCTGTGAATTATCATAAGAGATAGGATCTAACTCTTGTAAAAATGCATAACCCAACTCTACTTTAAATTTATAGTATTTATACAACCTTGTATTTACTCCTAAGTGAACTTTAAGTTGTTGTAAATTTATTCCATCATTCTTATTAAGGTAAGTACTTTCTCTGTAAACTGTATGAATTCCACTATAAGCTGTAGCCAGTTCTAAATCAACCTTATCTTTATAGTTATATTTTAATTTAAAATGAATCGGAGCTATGAGTTCTGCAACAAGTTTATCACTAATCTTAGCTCTAACTCCAAAAATTGGAAGGAAATACAATCTTCCTTGAGTTACTGAGAAACTAGGACCAATAAAAGGAATGAAATTTAAATTTTTAGCATGTATATAAACCGAGTAAGCTCTAAAGTTTGGTGATAAATTAACAGGAAAAGTTTCATTATTTTCTTCAGCATTAATATTAACACCATGAAACCATACGCCTCTTCTTTTACTAGCGGTTATATATATTAGCTCCACCTCAGCTTTAAATTGCTTTTTAAAAAAATCATTCTCGGACAAACTCGGATCGGACAAACTAAACTTAGACGCCAAAAATAATTGATTGGCTTTAGAGTCATTACACTCATGGTCAAAATCTTGCAAATCACATTCCTTCGTTCTTAAAACTTTAACAAATTCCATTTTATATTTCGTCAACTGAAAATTAATAGAATCATTAATCTTTGATGGCGTCAAATATTCAACACCAAAAGTAGCTCCTGAATTGAATACACTACGTGCATCAAATGATTGAGAGAAGCCTTTAAAACCTACCCAAAAAAAGAATAAATAAAATATGAAATAAATCTTTTTCATTAAATGTAATGTGGGATAAATTTAAAGATATTTATAATATCTAATTTTTAATCGTTATCTAGCACGGTTTTTGATATATAAATCAACTTAATTAAATTACTATGAAACATTTAACTCTAGTCCTAACAGTATTTATTTGCCTAAATACTTTTTCTCAAAACAGAAAAAAAATACTAAAAGAGATAGAGCAAATTAAAAATAACAACTATTACAACGCTTCTTACGATATCTCTAATGAAAATTTAGAACACCTAATTTATAAATATTTCTCAGAATATAAGCTACTAAACAAAGATAGTAACATTCTAACTTTATACAGAATAGACGATTTTGACGCTAAAGACAGCTATGAGAAGGTTAAGCATAAACTTTATTTAACAATTATAATAGTTAACGGATTAAAAAAAGTTACTCTTAATGATGAGGTGCGGGCTTATTCAAAGCCTTTCACACCTATGCCCAACAATCCTGTAAAAGGTGGGTATAAATTAAATAGAAAAGCTTTTTATAAATACCTCTATAATCATACTAAGCAAAATAAAATTAGTTACCCTAAAAAATTAAGAACTAAAATCTACACTTATAACAAAAAACAAAAAAAAGAAGACAAAAAAATAATTGAGGGTAGAGATTATTAATTAAAAAAATTTTGATATGCTTTTGCTTATGCAAAACACTCGCAATGCCGAAAAAAATATTACTTTTGTGCTTTAATGAAATTTGCTTATCCAGAGTTCCTCTACGCCCTTTTCGCAATAGCGATTCCTATCATCATTCACTTATTTAATTTTCGTAAATACAAAAAATTGTATTTCTCTAATGTTGAGTTTTTAAAAGAGGTTCAACAAGAAACTCAATCAAAATCTAGACTTAAACACCTGCTTATTTTATTAAGTAGAATATTAGCTATCATTTTTTTAGTGTTGGCATTTGCACAACCATTTGTTCCAATTTCAGAAAATAATGTTGCTAAACAAAACAACGTTACCGCTATTTATCTCGATAATTCTTTTAGTATGGAAAGTGTTGGAGAAAATGGCTCTTTATTGAATGATGCTAAAACTAAGGCCATTGAAATTGTAAGTGCTTACCGAAATACCGATAAATTTATATTAACTACCAATGAGTTTAATGCTGGTGACCAACGATTATTAAGTAACGAAGAAATTATTAATAAAATAGAAGCTACTAATATTTCTAGCACAACGAGAGATTTTTCGACCATTTACTCAAGAACAAGAGAGGCATTAAACTCTTCTGACATTAAAAATAAATCTTTTTATGTTTTGTCCGATTTTCAAAAATCAACTACCGATATTAAAAACATTAAAGCTGACACTATCATCAACACTTACTTTGCTCCTATTACCGCAACGACAACCAATAATTTATTTATTGATAGTTGCTGGTTCAACTCACCAACTCATCTTATTAACCAAAATGAAGAGTTAACTGTACGCATTAAAAATAATGCTGATACTGATTTAGAAAACATCCCTCTAAAACTTTACATTAACGGACAAAATGTTGTACCTGCAAGTTTTTCGGTAAAAGCCAACGACCAAACAGAACTTAAACTAAATTATAGAAACAAAACCAATGGCGTACAGCAAGGCAAAATTGAATTGCGAGACAATCCAGTAATTATGGATGATGCTTTTTATTTTTCATACCATATTTCTGATAACATTAATATTTTAGCAATTAATAACCAAGCCAACAATTCTGCATTACAGTCAGTTTATACTACTGATAGCATTTTTAACTTTAATAATTACCAAGTATCTCAATTAGATTATTCTCTTATAAAAAAAAGCAATTTAGTAGTACTAAATAATTTAGATGTAGTTAACTCTGGTTTATCTAATGCTTTAAAAAGTTTTATTGATAATGGTGGGAATTTATTAATTTTTCCATCTAATCAAATAAATTATGACAGTTATAGAGAGTTTTTAAGTCTGTTAACGGTTAACTATTACACTACAAATGACACTTCTAAAACTAAAGTAAGAGACATTAACTTTAATCATCCTATTTATCAAAATGTATTTGATGGCAAACCTGAAGGGAACATTAATTTACCAATTGTATCTAACCACTATACTTTATCAAGCTCAACCACTGCTTTTAAAAGTAGTTTATTAAACTTAAAAGATGGTAGTCCGTTTTTAACGGCATATAAAGTTGGTAACGGAACGGTTTATTTAAGCACAGTTACTTTAAGCAAAGAGAGTAGCAACTTTAGCAACCACGCTTTATTTGTTCCTACACTATACAACATTGCTTTATTAAGTCAACAAAACTTACCGTTATTCCATACTATTGGTAACAACTCAACAATAGAACTAAACCGTACAGAAAAAGACAATATTTATCACATTAAAAATGAAAAAATAGACCTTATCCCGCAAACAAGGAACAACAATAATTACACTACCATTTTTGTAAACTCTGGAATTAATGAAGCAGGAAATTATAGCTTAGAAAACGAACAAACCAAAATTGGTTTAGCTTATAATTATAACCGTTCTGAATCGGAATTAACTTACTTTAATATTGAACAATTAGAAGAATTAATAGCCAACAACGGCATAAAAGCAAGCTTTATAGATACCACTTCTGGAACTATAAAAACTGCCTTAAACGAATTAAACATTGGCACAACATATTGGAAATATTGTATTATTTTAGCCTTGCTATTTTTAGCAGCTGAAATAGCTTTGATAAAACTCTTAAAATCATGAACACGCTATGCGTGATTATAAATATTGAGATACGTTGTGACATAATTAAATGTGTACCACACTTTTAATTTAAGTGAAAAATAAAAACAGATGAACTTAGTAATCAAATCAGCAAAAATAATAGATAGCAGCTCTAAATTTAATGGCAAAACTGTTGACATTTTAATTGAAAAAGGAATTATCAAACAGATTGCTAAGAGTATTGTCGCTCCAAAAAATTACAAAGAAATTAGTTTTAAAGGGCTACATGTTTCTAATGGTTGGTTTGATATGAGAGCTAACTTTTGTGACCCAGGAAATGAGCATAAAGAAGATTTAAACTCAGGATTAGAGGCTGCTGCAAAAGGTGGTTTTACAGGAGTTTTAGTCATGCCCGACACTCAACCTTCAGCAGACAACAAAGGTGCAATTGAGTACATTATTAATAAAACTAAAGGGAATGCTGTAAATGCTTATCCAGCTGGAGCTTTATCTCACCATTGTGAAGGCAAAGAAATTGCCGAAATGTTTGACATGCATAATGCAGGAGCAATTGCTTTTACAGACAATAAAAAAAGTGTTGAAAGTGCTAGTTTATTAAATAGAGCACTATTATATAGCCAATCTTTCGGAGGCTTAATTATGAATTTCCCTAACAACAAAGAGTTAAGCCAAACTGGACAAATTAACGAAGGAATAATAAGTACACAACTAGGTTTAAAAGGAATTCCTGCATTAGCAGAAGAGTTAATGGTTAGTAGAGATATTTATTTAGCTGAATACTGTAATGCTAAAGTTCATTTAACAAACATTAGCACTAATCAGTAAAACTGATAAAAGAAGCAAAAAAGAAAGGATTAAACATTACTGCAGATGTAAATTCTTATCATCTATTATTAAACGAAGAAGAACTTTTAGGTTTTGAAAGCAATTACAAAGTAATGCCTCCTTTAAGAACAAAAGAAGATATTAAAGCATTAATTAACGGGTTAAAAGACGGAACTATTGATGTTATATGTTCTGACCATACACCTGAAGACATAGAAGAAAAACAATGCGAATTTGACCATGCAGCT
>CBDUPT010000068.1:0-9557 GCA_965369165.1 uncultured Flavobacteriales bacterium
TATTCCAGTACCGCTCCATGTACCTCCAGGATTGGAAGTTATTAAGTTTACAGGAGGATCAGTTAAACAGAAAGGCCCTGCAGGTGTAATTACTGGCGGGTTAGGGCTAGGTGCTTGATTTATTGTTACTGTATCCATTCCAGAAAGGCAGCCTGAATTATCCATGAACGTTACGATGTAAGTTCCTGGGCATAAATTTGTTGCAGTTTGGGTAGTTTGTACCGGTGTTGTATTCCAAGAATAAGTATATGGCACTGTTCCTCCAGAAGGATTAACCGTTGCTGTTCCATCACATTGGCTACAAGAAGCATCAGTTTGAGCTGTAGTACTTGTAAGTCCAGGTGGAGGTGGTGCAGTTACAAAACAATCAACAAGGGCATATCTAGAACCCGCAGAAACTCCATTATGAGTTAATGTGTAAACTGTTGAACCAGCTGTGTTGTTAACTACAATGAGGTTACTAGACGCGCCACCTCCATTGTAAAGTGTTGCAGAACCTCCGTTAGTTAGATTCCATCCATTGTTACATAAAAGGCCTAATGTAATGGTGCCCCCACAAGCTGATGAAAAGTAAAACTCTTCTCCATTTCCGGTACCATTTACAATAACAGAAAAACTTGATACAGGTTGGCTAAATGTTAATATGATTGATTGTGCAGCATTATTCATCCACCAAGCTGGCGCAGTACAGTTGTATGGTGTTCCATTACAAGCATATTGAAAATTGTTTAATGTACCAATTCCTCCAGTAAGAGTAGCGTTTACAGTTACTCCTGAACCGGGACTAAAATATGGGTAGTCATTTGCATTTAAGACATAAGCCGAGTTATAATTAGTTGCTGAACAGGGCGATTGAGAATAAGTTGTGTTGCCAATTAGAACTAGTACAGATGTTAGAATTAAGCTTACTATTTTAAAGTATTGTGTTTTCATGCCTTATATTTTATATTAAATAGACGTTTTCATTAGATTTTCGTTGCCTATACATTTGTAAATAAAACAATTTACTTTTATGTGTTAATAACTTAAAGCTTACAAGGTATAAAACAATTGGTTTTTTTCTAAAATTTATAGAACAAATTTTAAACTTCTTACTTATGGATAATTTAGTTTCAGATGTTTTAAATAAAAATGAATTGACCTGCCCTGAATGTGGAACAAAGCAGAAGGGAGAAATGTTGGAAGCAGCTTATTCTTATGCTTATCAATGTAATGGATGTTCAGAAATTATCGAGAAAAAGAATGATAGCTGCTGTGTTTATTGTTCATATGGTGAAGTTAAATGTCCCTCTGAGCAAATTAAATGGAATTAGATATTCTTAACTTGATATTTCGATTGTTCAAAAACTATTAGTTATTGACGAAAATCCTATTTTTTTATCACTCTATTTTTGTTAATTTCGTTCACGAAATCATGATAATTTAATAACTTTTTATAATGAAAATATTAGTTTGTATAAGTAAAGCTCCTGATACAACTGCAAAGATTGCATTTACTGATGGAGATACAAAGTTCGATGAGAATGGAGTTCAATTTATTGTAAACCCATATGATGAGTGGTACGCTTTAGTTAGAGGTTTAGAATTGAAAGAAGCCAATGGCGGTTCAGTAACTGTTATTAATGTTGGAAGAGCTGATAGTGATCCAGTAATTAGAAAAGCACTAGCAATTGGAGCTGATGATGCAGTTAGAATTGATGCTGATACTACTGATGCCTTATATGTTGCAAAACAGATTGCTAATTACGCAAAAGAAAATGCTTACGATATGGTTCTTTGTGGAAAAGAGACTATAGATTATAATGGTTCTCAAGTAGCAGGTATGATTGCAGAATTAATGAATGTTCCTTACGTTTCATTAGCTTCTAAGTTAGATATGAATGGAAATACCGCAACCATTGAGAGAGATATTCAAGGTGGAGTTGAAGTTGTTGAGACTGCTACACCATTTGTGTTAAGTTCAGCAAAAGGAATGGCGGAAGCGCGTATTCCAAATATGAGAGGAATTATGGCAGCACGAACTAAACCACTAAATGTGGTTGCTGCTTCTGAAGCAAATAATGCTACTACAATTAAAGGGTTTTCATTACCTCCTGCAAAATCAGGATGTAAGTATGTAGATGCCGATAACGTAGAAGAATTAGTTAATTTATTACATAACGAAGCGAAAGCTATTTAAAATATTGGAGGAAAAGATATGTCAGTTTTAGTATACGCAGACTCAAATAATGGAACACTAACAAAAAACGCTTTTGAAGCGGCTAGTTATGGTGCTCAAATAGCTCAAGCAGAAGGAACAAATGCAGTTGCAGTTGTTGTTGGTTCGGCTTCGGGATTAGAAGATTTAGGAAATTATGGAATAACTAAGGTTTTGCATTTTTCAGATGCTTCTTTAGATAATTTTGACCCACAAAAAATAACAGGAATAGTTGCTGCTGCTGCTCAACAAGAAGTAGCTAAGACGATTATTTTTTCACACGATTTTTCTGGAAAATCTGTAGCACCACGTTTATCTGCAAAATTAGATGCAGGTATGGTTACTGGAGCGGTTGCATTGCCAAATGGAAATGTTGTTAAAAAAGCAGTGTTTTCAGGTAAAGCTTTTGCTGAAGTAGAAGTAAATACAGATACTAAAATTATTACTGTATTACCTAATTCAGTTGATAAGGTTACAACAGGAGGAAGTGTTTCAGTTGAAGCTTTTTCTTGTGATATTCCTACTTCAGGTTTGACAATTAAGGAAATAAAAAAAGAATCTACAGAGTTATCATTAACAGAAGCAGATATAGTTGTTTCAGCAGGAAGAGGATTGAAAGGTCCTGAAAATTGGGGTATGATAGAAGATTTAGCAAAAGAATTGGGTGCTGCTACAGCTTGTTCTCGTCCCGTTGCTGATATAGGATGGAGACCACATCATGAGCATGTAGGGCAAACAGGTTTTGCTATTCGTCCTAATTTATATTTTGCTATTGGTATTTCTGGAGCGATTCAACATTTAGCTGGAGTAAATGGTAGTAAGGTAATAGTTGTTATAAATACAGATGCTGAAGCTCCTTTCTTTAAAGCTGCTGACTACGGTATAGTGGGAGATGCTTTTGAAGTAGTTCCAAAGCTAGTTGAAGCAGTAAAAAAGCTTAAGGCATAATAATAGTTTATATTTATGGGGGTAATTTATTTACCTCCTTTTTTATTTTATGGAGAAAATAGAATTAGAAATAATAGGACTTTCATACAGTCAAACTCAAACAGGAGCTTATGCTTTGGTTTTGGGAGAGAAAACAGGAGCTAAAAGAAGGTTGCCTATAATTATTGGAGGTTTTGAAGCTCAAGCAATTGCTATTGAATTAGAGTCTATGACTCCTAGTAGACCATTAACTCACGATTTATTTAAAAGTTTTGCTGTTCAGTATGAAATAAATATTACGGAAGTTATTATTTACAACTTAGTTGAGGGTATTTTTTATGCAAAGCTAATTTCTGAAAAAGAAGGTGAAAGAGTTGAGATAGATACAAGAACATCTGATGCAATAGCTTTAGCGGTTAGATTTAAATGTCCAATTTATACCCATGAATTTATTTTAGCAAGTGCAGGAATTATTTTGGAAGAAGGTCATAAAGATGAAGATGATTTAGGTAAAGAAATTGAGGCTATTGAAGATGAGTTAAGTGATGAGAATGTTGAAGAGCCAAAATCTTTAAGTTATTCTGATTTAACTCAAGAAGAATTAAATAATCGCTTACAAGATGCTATTGAAAACGAAAATTATGAAGAAGCATCTAAAATAAAAGAAGAGCTTGATAAACGTAACGCTAATTAACTCTCAATGCTACTAGCCATTAGTTTTATTTCCATATTAAAAGGTTTGTTAGGTATTCTAACACTTTTGGTTATTGCATGGCTATTTTCATCTAATAAAAGAAAAATTGATTGGAAGCTTGTTGGTAAAGGCTTGTTGATACAGCTAATATTTGCTGTTTTAGTTTTAAAAGTTCCTTTTGTTGAAGGTGGTTTTGAATTTGTCGGTAAGATTTTTACTAAGATTATTAGCTTTACTCAGGATGGAACAATGTTTCTATTTAGCAGTTTTGCATCAGGTCAAATAGAATCTCCATTAATGAATTTTGCTATAATGATATTGCCTACGGTAATATTTTTTTCTGCTTTAACCAGCTTGTTTTATTATTGGGGTATACTTCCTAAAATTGTTTATGGATTTGCATGGGTAATGAAAAAAATAATGAAACTCTCAGGAGCAGAAAGCTTAGCTGCTGCAGGTAATATTTTTTTAGGACAAACTGAAGCTCCATTGTTAGTTAAGCCATATTTAAGTAAAATGACTAACTCAGAAATGATGTGTTTAATGAGTGGTGGAATGGCAACAATTGCTGGAGGAGTACTAGCTGCTTATATTGGCTTTTTAGGAGGTGACGATCCTGTTGAACAAGTGAAATTTGCAAAACATTTATTAGCAGCATCTGTTATGTCAGCACCTGCAGCTGTTGTAGCAGCAAAAATATTAGTTCCCGAAACGGAAGAAGTTGATTCAGAATTAAAAATTAGTAAAGACAAAATTGGTAAAAATGCTTTAGAGGCTATTGCAAATGGAACAACAGATGGATTAAAGTTAGCGGTAAATGTAGGAGCAATGCTATTGGTATTTACAGCATTAATGGCAATGGGTAATTATATTCTTTTTAAAGTGGGTGATTGGACAGCATTAAACGATGTTATTGCTGCAAACACATCTTATAAGGAGTTGTCATTTAATATGATTCTAGGGTATGTTGGAGCACCAATAGTCTGGCTAATGGGAGTTTGTCAAGAAGATATGTTATTGGTAGGTCAGTTGTTAGGTGAAAAGACTATTCTAAATGAATTTATAGCTTATGCTACTTTAGGTGAAATGAAAGCAAGTGGCGTTTTCCATGAAGAAAAATCTATTGTAATGGCCACCTACATTTTATGTGGTTTTGCCAATTTTGCTTCTATAGGAATTCAAATAGGAGGGATAGGATCATTAGCACCCAATAAAAAAGGCATTCTGTCTAAGTATGGGTTTAAAGCATTAATAGGAGGTACCTTAGCTTCTTTATTTACAGCTGTAATAGTTGGTGCATTGTTATAAAGTTTATTTGCCTGTCTCGTTTTAATGGTTTAATATTATTTCTTAAAAAAGATTAGTTATGAAAATTCAAGGTTCATTAATAGCAATTTTAGTATTAGCACTTTTTTCTTGTGATTTTAGTAAATCTGCGAAAATAGATTTGACAACTGGTTTAAGTTCTAAAGGGGATGGGCTTTCCTCTAGTGATGTGTACCTATCAATAGATGATAAAAAAATAAGTAGAACAACTTTTGTTTACGGAGAAACTTTTTACGTCAATTTTAGAAATGTAAGCGGTTTTAAAAAAGAAGGAAAGAATGTTTTTCCTGGGATGGAAATATCAGTTGTTGGTACAAATGGTGATACTGCAATGCACTATGATGATATGTATGCAGATAAAACCGAAGGAGTAGATATTTCGCCTTTGTTTTTATACACTAACATTACTGTGGCTAAGCCAATGAACTCTAATAAAAAGTATAAACTGTATGTAAAAATATGGGACAAAAAAGGGAAAGGAACATTTAAAACTCAAATGGATTTTGATGTTATTCATAATGAAAATATAAAAGTAGAGAGTAGTGATGCTATTACATTTAATGACATTTATCTGTTTTCTAGAGAAGAAAGTACTATTACAGATAACACTATTAAATTTAATCAAACATATTATTTGATTTTTGAAGGTCTTGAAGGGTTTTCTGCAGAAAATGGTAAGATGAGTGTTGGATTGAGTTTAAAGGCAACAACGGCTGATGGTAAACTGTTATTAGAAGAACAAGACTTGTTAGGAGATGGTGAGTTTGAACCTGCTTTGATAAAGGAGCAAGTTTCGGCTAATATTATTTTTAATGATAATACAATACAAACACCAGTTGATTGTGAGTTTGTTGTTTATGATATGAAAAGTGATGCCAAAGTGACTGCTAATGTTAGTTTGGAGGTGAAGTAATGCGTTTGGATATGAGCAGGCGGGCTTTAAAAGCTACTTGCCTGTCAGCCGAGACCATAGTTTATTAAATGTATTATCGTTTTGTCTAGCACTGTCCTCAGGTGTTGTTGTGGCTAGTTTTTTTATTTCTTTTCCGTCAAAGTCGATTTCGTATTCGTCAGAGTTGAAGTCAATAAGTTTAATTGAGTTCTCAGTTATTTCAACTTCTGAACGTCCTTCCATATTTACCCAAATGTCAGTTGCAGAAAAAGTCCATTTTACCTGTCCTATTTTGTCAATTCTGTGAATTCCGACTTCTCCGCGAAGTAGATAGTCGTTTTCTAAATCGTAGAACTCAAATACTTCTGCCATATCTGGTTCAAGTTTCCAATTCAGGTTGAGTTTATCAAGGTCGATAGAAACGAAATTCAGTCCTAAGCTTAATATTAGATTGTCGTTGTCAATTTTTACAGACTGACCATTTTCGTCATTGCTTTTTTCGTGCAAGAACGTTCCACCTTGGATTCCTGTCACAATACAAGTCCGTTTTGTTTTGTTGTCCGATAAATCAAATTTTAATGTCGAGTCCCATTCTCCTTTTTCGTATAACTCAATTACGAAATCGTTCTCATTCTGTTCAATCGTCTTTGTAGGTGAGTTCCAACTTTCATAATACAAGTCTGCTTTCCACTTGTCAGTAGAAATTGTCAACTCTTGTATGTCGAATGAACTCTTTGTCATTTTTTCAAATTAGCCACAACAACCGAATAAGACACCGGTGTACTTATTCGCATTATGGTTTTAACTCAAATATAGTTAATTACTTCTCAACAATAACAAACTCAGTACGTCTGTTTTTAGCCTTGCCTTCTTCTGTGGTGTTTTTTGCAACGGGTTTAGTTTCTCCAAAACCTTTAAAAGATAGGCGAGAGGCTTCAATATCTTCGATTAATAAATAATCATAAACTGCTTTGGCTCTGTTTTCTGATAATAACATATTTTCTGAAGGGTCACCAACATTATCGGTATGTCCATGAATAGCTACTTTAACAGTTGGGTTCTCATTTAAGAATTCAATAAATTCAGTTAGTACTAGTACTATTTTATTGTTTAACTCAAAAGAGTTGGTTGCAAAATTAATGTCATTAATCTTATATGTTTCACCAACTTCAATAGGTTTAATTTTAAGTTGTTCAGTTTTAATAGGTTTTCCTATAACTACTTCATTAGATGATATTAGCTGAGAACTAAATGCAAAACCTTTCTTTTTAGCAGTAAGCATAATGTCTTCATCTTTGTCAACTGCAACAACTGCAACATAATCACCAGTTTCTTGATCAATAACAGCGTTTACCTCTTGATTAGTTTTTGTATTCTTAACAGTTACTTCAGCGCCTTCTGGAACTTCACCAAGGTTATTAGTAATTGCACCGTTTACAAACACTACAGCTTTTGGTCTTGCTTCTTCATACAATTCAAAAGAGTAGAGGTCTAAATTGTTTTCTTCAGTTGAAGAACCAAAATAAGCTCTATCACCATCTCTGCTTACAATAAATCCGTGTTCATCGTCCTCAGTATTTATAGGGTTTCCAATGTTTTTTGGCTTGGTAAATTCTCCTGTCTTAGGGTCCATTTTAGCATAAAAAATATCATAACCTCCCATACCAATATGGTAATTAGATGAGAAGTAAAGCGTATAACTATCAGAGTGCATAAATGGAGATTTTTCATCCCCTGGCGTATTTATAGGAGCTCCTAGGTTTATGGCTTCTCCCCATTTACCATCTGGTTGGCGTTCGGTTTTCCATATATCAATGTCTCCTCCAAAAGGGTCCATAACTCTACTAAAATAAAGCGTTTTATTATCTGCAGAAATAGATGGCTGAGATTCCCAAGTAGTTTCAGTATTTATATGACTTCCAATAGATTCAAGCTTGCTCCATTCACCATCTTTAAATTCAGAAAAGTAGATGTCAGCATTATCGAACATTTGCCCAAAGCCAGCACGATTTTTTCCTCTGTAAGGAATAACATCTACAATAGTGATAAATAATAGTTTATTGTTGACAGAAACACTAACACCGCCTTGGTACTGTCCCATGTTAAAAGGATCTCCCATAGGTATACCACCACTAAAATTATTTCCCATTGTTTTTCTACTTTTAATAAAGAGTTCTTTATACTCTCCTTCAAAGGCTTTCTTTTCCTCATCTGGCATTTTACGAGTAAAAAATAAGTAACGATTGTCAGGTGATAACATTGGTAAATATTCATTATAACCAGTGGAAGGCCCTTCAATTTTTTCAGGTTTAAAAGGAACTTTTTTAGAAACTAACTCTTCGTAGCTTTCTATATCTTGAACTCTGTCGTAAGCATATCTTTCATCTTTTTTAAATGCGTTAGGAGAGGAGAGTACTTGTTGGTAATATGGTTTAGCTTCAATAAATTTTCGTTGACCGAAATAAAAGTCACCTATTTTTATGGCAAAGTAAAAATTACGGTAATCAGGACAAATACTATTTATAGTCTTCCAGTGTTTTAGCTTGATTTTTTCTTGGGATTGAAAACCTCTAACATTAGCGGAATTAAAAGCTCTATCAGCTTCCTTCTCTGCAATGCTTGCTAATTCATCATATGCTTCTAAAAAGTTAGGGTCTACTTTTATTGCTTCGTATAATAGTTTTTTACGCTCTGCAGTGCTACCAGACTTTGCAGCATTAAAATACTTTAATGCTTTTTTTTTCGGTTCAGGACAATTGCTTTCCTGACTGAAGATAGCTCCCGAATACAGGAGAATAGCTATTATAATTAATTTATTCAAAATCACCTTTTTCTTACAACTCTAATGCCACGATACAAATTGTATTCGCTTATAGTTATTTATTCATTTTTGCCTTAGCATTATCCATTACTTTGTTGGCCTCTTGATCAGCTTTTGCTTCAATACCATCTGCTTTCTTATTAGCTTCAGATTCTGCTTTTTTAGCCTTTTTTTCTCCTTCTTCTCTTAATTTTTTAGCAGCAATTTTGTTTGCTTTCTTTTCAATGAAATTGCCACCTTTATTTTCTAGTTTATCAGCTTCTGCATTAGCTTTATTTCGGATGTCATTAGCAGCTTTTTTACCTTCTGCTCTTAATTTATCTGCTTGTTTTTTAGCTTCAGCTCTTAGTTTATCTGCTTGTTTTTGAGCTTCCTCAAGAGCTTTATCCTTAGCTTCGTCAATCTTTTCTTCTACTTTTTCTTTTACTTGCTCTTTCACATTGTCAACGATGTTATTAGCCATTCCTTTTAGATCTGCAGTAACTTTAGGGTCAGTCATAGTTCCACCAATTTTAACATCTACATCTACAGTTTCAGCTGCCTTTAAGTCTAAACCTAATTTTCCTGCTTGTCCACTCATTTTGTCTAAAGCCTCACTAGCACCTAAATCTTTACTAGGTATTTTTAAAGCCATATTATAATCTAAAGTTTGGTCTAACCCACTAGAACCAGACATTGTTCCTTTTGTTCCGCCCATTTT
>CBDUPT010000069.1:0-9480 GCA_965369165.1 uncultured Flavobacteriales bacterium
TGGACAAACACATTGAAGGATACCCTTTAGGAGTTGGTTACCCTGAAGATGTTGCCAATGCTGCAATATTTTTATTGTCAGAAGCATCAAGATGGATAACAGGTACCAATATGAGACTTGATGGAGGATACTTATTAGAAGCAATGAAATAATGAGTAATAACATCGACATATCAATTGTAATACCTGTTTTTAATAGTCAAGATGCTATACCTTTATTAATTGAAAGAATTAATAATACTTTACAAACAATTGTAACTTTTGAAATTATTCTTGTCGATGATGGAAGCTCAGATGGAAGCTGGATTGCAATCTCAAAATTAAAAGCATCAAATCCGCAAATTAAAGGAATAAAACTTTCTAGAAACTATGGGCAACACAATGCTTTAATGTGTGGATTTGCAAGCGCAACCGGTAATTTTATAATTACAATGGATGATGACTTACAACATCCTCCAGAGGAAATTATCAAATTAATAAATACACAAAAAGAAACTAATGCTGATTTAGTTTATGGACTTCCTATAGATAGAAAACACAGTTCGGTAAAAAAAGCAGGTAGCTATTTTGTAAGAAAATCATCTAAATACTTTGCGGATAACCCAAATGGTGAAGGCTCTTCTTTTAGAATGATTGACTCTAAAACTATTAAAAGTATCGTTCTTAACCACTCCAACAACTATGTTTTTATAGATGAAATTGTTCATTGGTATACTTCTAAAATTGCACTTGTTGATGTTAAGCATGATGCTAGAAAGTATGGGGAAACTGGTTATTCATTCTTTAAACTAACTAAGTTATACCTTGACGTATTTATCAACTACTCTGCAAACCCATTAAGAATAATGATTTATGGAGGACTACTATCATCGATTGTTACTTTTGGTTTTGGATTAAAATTTATTATTAAAAAAGTGTCTACAGGAGCTCCTTTGGGCTATACCTCATTAATTGTGAGCATACTGTTTTCTACCAGTATTATTATGCTATGTATAGGCATTATTGGCAAATACATTTTCAACTTATATAATCAACAAAAAAACAAACCTCTTTACCGAATTGATCAAACCATATAATAAATGAAAATTATAGGCTATGGTATAGAGTTACATCGACTTACAGAAGATGATATTGAGTTGGTTAGAAAACATCGAAACTCAACTACAATTAATCAATTTATGGAGTTTAGAGATACTATCTCTAAAGAACAACAAAAACAATGGTTCCAATCCATCAACAATCTCAACAACAACTATTACATTATAATTCATCAGAACAATAAAATTGGTTTAATATATGGTGCTGAAATCAAATGGGACATATTAGAAACTGGTAATGGAGGAATTTTTATATGGGACACTAATTATTGGGACAGTATGATTCCTGCTTGTGCATCAATATTACTAACTGACACATCTATCTTATTAGGGCTTAAAAAAACTTATATAAAAGTTTTAAAAGAGAACAAAAAGGCTATTGCTTTTAACAAAATGCTTGGCTACAAAATTTGCAAGAATCAAAGTCAGAGCAACCAACAGTACGTATTAGCAATTAATGATTATAAATTAAAAAGAGAAAAACTCATCAAAAATATATTCAACTTACCTAACGAGCAAAAACAAATACTCTTTGATACAAAAAGCGAAATTGATATGTTTTATGTAGATAAAATAAAGAAACAACCCAAAGAAAACCGTCAACTTTTCGAAACAAAATTAATCTAAAGATATTTTAGGCTGCAATCTCTCATAATACCCTTTCAGTTGCTTCTCTTGATGATACCTATCCCCACCTTTGAAATCAATACTCAATAATAAAGGATAAGGCATGGTAGGATTCATTAACCATTTATAATGTCTTTTAAAAAACGAATAACCTGAACCAGGTACATTTTTTAATTTAATATCTCCTTTAATCTCATTTAATGTTTTTTGATATTCTTTTTTATTATGATTTACAAAAGCTTTACCTCCCCACTTTTTAACTAAATCGTAACCCACATGGAAAGTTAAATGTTTATTGGTAAACAACTTAAAACTATTCGAATAAGCTATTAAATTAAACAACATAGTGCTGTCAACAAAGGGAATTCCAATGCAAACATTATTCAATTTAAAGGAACTTAATAACTCAGCTTTAAAAACAAAACAATCATAACCAATATGCATTTCTCCCGCCTCAGCATAAATTTGATTTAATTGATTAACATTTGTATATTTTTCAGAAACGCGTCTTCTATTAATTGCGAACGCATCATATCCTTTTGCTATAAACTCAGCAACAGATTCATAAAAGTTTGGCTGCAAGCCAATATCAATGTTTGTGTAAATTATATAGTCAGCATTAATAAACTTTGAACCTTTTTCTAAAACATCTCCTAAGATAGGCAATCTCCTATTTGTCAAATTCTTATTTACATCTATAACTGACCTATCTATTAGTTCCGCTTTTTCTATAAAATTTGGAACAATTGATTTATCCTCATCAAAAACAACAGCACAATTAATAATTTCTATGTTACTAGAATAGTTTTTAGCAGCTAAAATTGACTGTAAAGTAAGCGATTGAATTTGAGTGTGCTCATCGCTACCATTAAAGGGATTTATAATATGGAGTATTTTTAATTTGCTCATTAAACTACTATCTAAAAATAGAAAAAAATAGTAATTTATATGTTACATTTACTTAATAAATATTATTCTATTGCCCGAACTCAACTCAACATACTCATACCCTTGGTTTTCTTACCATGGAAAATACGTAAGAAACACACCTAAATACTATGACACTAATAGTTTTAAATGGGCAAAAACTATTGAAGATAATTACGCAAAAATAAAAGTTGAAATTGAAAATTTTATTGCAAAAAAAGACAAAGAACTCGACCCTTATTTTAATGTTGACTTAGTAAAAGGAGAAAATAAATGGCGTATTGGGGGCTTTTATTTTTGGGGGGAAAAATTTGAAGATAATTGTAAATATGTTCCAACACTAGAAAGAATTCTTACAACTATTCCTGGGTTTGTCTCAGCTGGATTAAGCATATTAGAACCTAACACATCTATTGAGATACACAATGGAGATACAGATGCTTCGATTCGTGGGCACCTGCCTTTTAAAGTACCTGCACAGCTACCTGATTGCGGCTTTGAAGTTGATGGTATTCAAAAAAACTGGAACGAAGGAGAGTTACTATTATTTAATGATGCTCAATTACACAGAGCATGGAACAATACTAATGAAAAAAGATATTTATTAATATTTGATATTATAAAACCTGAATACCTTAATCAGAAAGAGGATGTATGTAAAAATGCACAATCACTTATTGAGCTCCAACGCTTAGAGTATAAATACCCCATAATAAAGAGTTTGCCTGGTTTAATTAGAGGGTTTATTAGAAGAAGGATTAAATCAAAACTAAATTAATTAGTGATGAGTGATCAAAAATTAATATACGTTCATATTCCAAAAACAGGTGGATCCACTTTACAAGCCATTATAATTCGGCAATATGGTAAGAAAAAATTCTTTAGAATAAACAAAAAAAATAGCCTTGAAGATTTTAACTTGCTTGACAAGAAAAATATTAATCTATTGGTAGGACACTTCCCTTTTGGATATCATAAATATTTCGATCAACCAGAAAAAATTCAGTATTTATCACTAATTAGAAACCCTATAGAACGACTTGTCTCCAATTATTATCACATTTTAGCTAGAGAAAATAACCCTCATCATTCAATGTTAGTTGAGAATAATTATAGTATAAAGCAATTTATTGAGCATGGAGTAAATGGAAAAACCGAAAATTGTTATGTTAGGTTTTTTAGTAATAATATTAATGCTCCCCATAACTCATGTACCACAGAGATGTTAGAACAGGCAAAAAAAAACATTGAAACTCATTTTCCTATTGTAGGTATTACCGAACTATATGATGAATCTATCTTATTAATGAAAAATCATTTTGGATGGAAACAACCCTATTATATTAAAAAGAATAAAGCACGTATTAATTATAACATCCAAAATGATGTTGATAAAGATACAATTGCAACTATAAAACAATATAATCAACTTGATATTGCATTATACGATTGGGCAAAAAAACGTTTAGAATCACAAATAAAATCTTCTGATATTAACATAGAAAAACAACTTAAAAGTTTTAGAAGTACGAATAAAATTGTGCAAACAATTGTACCAATAAGGAATAAAATAATTGGACGTAAAAATTAATTTTGAGTAGCAAAGACACAATAATATTTATGCATATCCCAAAAACAGCAGGGTCTACAATGCTATTTATTTTAAACAATAAATACCGTTTTCAAAAAACAATTACTATCGGAAATGTAAACCGATTAGAACCTCTAATAAATCTAACTGATAAAGAAAAGGAAAATATTAAAGTACTAAAAGGTCATTTCCATTTCGGTGTGCATAAACATCTAAAATCTAGTTATAAGTATATCACCTTTTTTAGAGAACCTATTACTAGAAGTATTTCTGGGTTTAACTATTTGTATCAAAACAAAAGCCATTACTTCCATAATGAAATGGTAAAAAATAATTATAGCCTAAGAGATATGTTAACAGGTGGTTATATTAAAAATTTTGACAACTGTCAAGTAAGATTTTTAGCTGGAGTAGGCAATTTAGATTATGGACAAGTTAATGAAGACACCTATAATCTTGCAATTAAAAATTTAGATAAAAAAATTCATGCTTTTGGTATTTGCGAACAATTTGATAAATCATTAATTCATTTAAAAAGAACATTGGGCTGGAGTAACCCCTATTATGTTAAGGCAAACATTTCAAAAAAAGATAAATATATAGAGAAATTTGATGATGAAACCAAAGAACTACTCAATCATTACAATCAATACGACATAAAGCTATATGATTATGCAGTAACAAAATTTAATACTTTAATAAAAGATTACAACACTGATTTTCAACAAGAAGTTATTGATTTTCAGAAAAAAAACGCCAATCAATATGCTATAAGAAAGCAAGTTAGAAATGTATGGTTAAAACTCAAAAATTAATATGAATATTAAGTTGGGGGTAAATATTGATAAAACATTTGATGACACAGTTGTACCAAAAATCAACTCATATTTTCATTTTACCTCAAACTATAGAATTACACCATCTTTTTTCATTATTGGAGTTCAAAAAGGAGGAACTACTTCGTTATCAAAATATTTAGAGCAGCACCCTGAAGTTATTCCTGCTCAACGAAAAGATGTTTTTTATTTTAACAACAGTTCTCATTATCAAAAAGGTATCAATTGGTATAAAGCCCACTTTGCATTAAAAGCTTACAAAAAAATATATGATACAAAAAACAAAACCAACGCAATAACATACGACTCAACTCCAAACTATTTTGATGTGCAAGAAGCGGCTCAACGTATTCACAAATTCAATCCAAATGCTAAATTAATTTTGCTGCTACGAAACCCTATTGATAGAGCATGGTCTAATTACCAGATGGCAAAAAGATTTGGATTTGAAACACTTTCATTTGAAGAAGCTTTAGAGTTAGAAGATAATCGCCTAAACCTAAACTTACCTGATCAAAAACACAATTATATTTACCAAAGGTTAACTTATAAAAAAAGAGGAATCTATATTAATAATATCAAGACATGGATTAACACATTCTCAAAAGAGAACCTACTCATATTGAATAGCGAAAATCTATTTAATGATACTGAAATCACTTACAATAAAGTGTTAGACTTTTTAAAACTAAAACCAACAGACAAAGTTGATTTCAAACCTATTAATCAAGGTAATTACTCAGAAAAAATGAACCCGAAAACTAGGGAAGTGTTAGCCGCTTTTTACCAACCGTATAACGAAGAACTATACAAGTTATTAAATGTTGATTATGGCTGGAAATAATTCTATAAAACAATATTTAAGGTGGTTACCTTCACAGCTAGGGATGTTCAATAAAGGGGCATTTCTACATCAAATAGACAACATTTTTGAAGACGATATTTTTTTAGTTTCTTTCCCAAAATCAGGCAATACTTGGTTAAGGTTTATTATTGCCAATCTTTTATCTAAAGAAGATATTTCTTTCGAAAATATTGATCAATACATTCCAGATTTATATACTTCTCACAATATTATAAACGCAAAAAAAGAAGCTCGAATACTAAAGTCTCACAACACTTACTTGAGGTATTATCCTAAAACAATTTATATCTATCGAGATTATCGGGATGTTTTAGTTTCATATTATTTATACCAATCCGCTCTAAATAAGTTTAAAGGAACTATTCAAGAATTTATAACTAGTGATGCGCTAAACAAACCTTTTAATTCCTGGAAAGGCCATTTAACATCAGCTTTAAGTTATCAAAAAACATGTCCAGAAAATATTTTACTAATCAGCTATGAAGAACTTTCTCTAAATCCAGAAAAAATAGTGAAAAAGTTAATCAACTTTTGTAAAATAAAACCAATAAACACTATTAATGAAGCTTTATTAAAAAGTGATTTCGATTATTTAAAAACCATTGAAAATCAAAAGCAAGGCAACTTTAAAAAATTAACTGGAGAATCGTTTTTCAGAGAAGGTAAAGTTGGTAATTGGCAAAAACACCTCTCTGATTCAGACATTGATTTTTTAAAAAAGGATACTGAGTTAGTAAATTTAATGCAACAATTAGGATATAGCTTTTCATGAAATTATTCCCTGAAATAGAAACTAACATTCCTACTGGAAACCTGTTTGAGATAAAAAGACTCAAACATTTTTTTATAGCTTTTATTCAGCTATTTATTGCATTTATAGTTTTAAATCAATTTAACCTTGCCAACCAATCTGGCATAAACGAAGTTGCCCTAATTATAATATCTTCTTTTATTATTTATTCTTTTATCCCTATTAAATTTAAACCATTTGCTTTTAGTTTAATATCATTTATAATTATTTATTATGCTTTCGGTTGGTTTGGAGGATCACTAATAATTGGTACTGGAATCATTATTTTACTCTGTTGCCATCTTCCTATAAAACACTATCTAAAACTGATAATAATCTTAATAATCTTTGGTGGATTAGCCTTTATAAGATCCAATCAATTGTATGTCCCAAGAGCAGTTGCTGTTAGCCCATACATAGCCACTATGTTTATGTTTAGAGTATTTATATATTTGTATGAACTCAAACATAAAAGCATCCCTAATGCAAGCCTATGGCAAAGAGTTGGATACTTCTTTATGTTCCCAAATAATTTATTTATGTTATTTCCAATTGTTGATTACAAATCATTCATAAAATCATTTTACTTACACGAAGAAGAATATTTTTGGCAAAAAGGAATTCGTTGGATATTAAGAGGAATTGTTCACTTAATTATCTACCAATTAATTTATAATAACCTTATAATACCTAAAGAAGAAGTAACTAATCTTACTTCTTTAATAATACATTCTAATGCGAATTACCTCTTAATTTTCAGATTATCAGGAATGTTCCATTTAATTGTAGGACTACTCTGTATGTTTGGGTTTAGTCTACACCCAATATTTAACAACTACTTTTTAGCAACAAGCTTTGTTAACCTTTGGAGAAGAATTAATATTTATTGGAGAGAGTTTATTATGAAACTTTTTTTCTACCCTTTAATCTTTAAACTTAAAAAAGTTAATCCAAAATATAGTTTACCTATAACAATGATGTTTATGTTTTTCATTACATGGATTTTACATAATTATCAATGGTTTTGGATAAGGGGTAACTTCCCAGTGTCACTAACAGACGCGTTATTCTGGATAATCATTGGATCGTGCGTTACTGTCAATTCAATAATAGAAGCTAACCGAGTAAAAAATAAGAAGCCAAAACCAAAGAAAAATTTAGTTAATGCAATAAACGATATTTTAAAAATGATAGCCCTATTTTTATTTATGGCAATAATGTGGACTTTATGGTCGAGTAAAAATGTGGATGAATGGATCTTTCTTTTATCTCAATCGGGCAATTTTTCTATGAGAGAAATTGGTTCTATCTCCCTAATTATTTTATCAATTATTGCTCTTGGTATTTTTATTAAACAACTACTCAAAAACAAAACATTTTATTCATTTGTTAATACACCTTCTTACAAAACATTATCATTAACCCTCCCTTCCTTAATTCTTTTAGCAGCAATTGGTTACCAACCAATTCAACAAAAACTCCCTAAAAGCACCACCTCTATTATTCATTCAATCTCAAATAAAAAAATCACTTCCGAAAACAAGCATAATTTAGAGCAAGGTTATTATGAGAAATTATTAGATGGTGAAGGAAAAAATGTAACAAGCTTATGGGAAGTTGAAGTAAAAAGAACAAAAACATTTTCTCCTTTAGATGAAGTAGCAATCAGAACTACTGACTTATTAACGAGAACCTTAAAGCCAAATGCCAATATTATGCTTAATGGCATAAATTTAAATACTAACAAATACGGATTTAGAGATAAAGACTACCCTTTAATTAAAAATAAAAAAACCAATCGATTTGCAATGCTTGGAGGATCCTATGAAATGGGAATGGGAGTTGACAAAAACAAAACGTTTGAATATTTATTGGAAGAAAAATTAAATCAACAAGAATTTAATACTTCTGTGGAAATAATCAATTTTTCAATGGGTGGATACCATTTAATTCAACATGTAGAACAAGTAAATGGTAATCTAGTTTTTCAATACCAGCCTGATGGGCTAATTTACTTTGCCCATACTGAAGACAAGAGAAGACTACTAAGATTTGTAACAGATTTAATTCAAAATGGCACCCAACTAAAATATCCATTTTTAATCCAATTAAAAAAACTATCTGGAGCAAAACAAAGCATGAGCAGAGTAGAAATTGAACAACGATTAAAACCTCATATTGGAAAAATAGTAAAATGGTCATATGCCCAAATAGCGAAACAAGCATCTCTTAATAAAACTAAACATATTTGGATATATTTACCTGCTACTTCTGACCAATTTAACATTGAGGAATTTAATGAGTTAAAATCTTATGCTATGCAATATGGATTTTATGTTATTGATTTAGTAGGCATTTATGATGATATTGATGTTAAAACTATACAGTTATCAGATTGGGATAGTCATCCAAACGAAAAGGGTCATCAATTAATCGCTAATAAATTATTTGATGAACTAATAAAACATAAAAAAGAATTAAAACTAAACTGATGGATAATAAAGAGCAGATTAAACAAATTTTACTCGATGGGTTTATTGAAGTTGACAATGCAAATGAACTTGAAAATGACACCCCACTAATCTCGAGCGGTATACTTGACTCTATTTCTATTTTACAATTAATTGATACATTAGAAAAAACATTCGAAATTGGTTTTGAAGCTCATGAAATTGATAGAGACAAATTTGATTCAATAGATTTAATTAATCAATTAATTATCGACAAAAAACAGTGACATGTTTTTTG
>CBDUPT010000070.1:0-9472 GCA_965369165.1 uncultured Flavobacteriales bacterium
AGGTTTTCGCATATCTGCACCAACAAGTACAGTTTTCTTTTCTTGTAAAGAATATGCAGAAGCTAAATTACTAGAGCAAAATGTTTTTCCCTCACCACTAATTGTTGATGTTAGTAAAATTATTTTTGGCTCATCTTTTCTTGATAAATATCTGATGTTGGTTCTAACGGTCCTAAAAGATTCTGCAATTAGAGATTTAGGTTGATCCAATAATACAAGAGGGTTGCTATCCTTATTGTTCCCGATGTATCCTAATATAGGTATATCAGTAATAGAGGTAATATCAATTTTGTCTATAATTTTGTTGTTGAGAAACTCTAAAATAACAATAATAAAGATGCTTAAGATTAAAAATAACATTATATATTTTTGATAATAAGAGCTAGTAGGGGGGCTCGTCATATAAACTCTATAGGGTGTAGCATAATCCAAAACTCTTGCGTTAGGTATACTTGATGCTTTTGCAATTTCAGCGGCTTGTTTTTTTGATAAAAGTTCAGTGTAAAGGCTGTTTTGCAGTGAGTAGTCCCTAAAAGCAATTGCATACTTTCTTTCAGCATCAGGAATATCTTTAAGCTGTTGATCCATTATTGCGATTTGATTTCTAAGGCTTTTTAAATCATTAAGATCCTTTGATTTCCTAGCTACAAGGTTTTCTAGCAAGATGTTTTTTAAGGTACTAATCTCGCTAGATAGCATCTCCATAGCGGAACTAGTAGGTTTAGCATTGTAAGTCAGTCTATTTTTTTCAGCATACTTTTCTATCAGCTCATTCATTAATTTGAAAAGAACACTAGAACTATTAATAAAATAAGGTATAATAAGTCCTTTTGCATCATCATTTTTGAGGATGTAATTATATGTTTGATCATAAAAGTCGATAGTAAACTCAAGATTAGATTCTTTAACTTCTAATTGATTTATTTCTTTTATGGCACTTAAATCTTTTAAATTAATTCTATTTTCATTAGCACCTTCCTTAAAGTTTTGCATATTACTTTCTGCAATAATTAATGAATCAGCTATTATTTCGATTCTATCTTCAACAAAATCAATTGTTTTAATTGCAGTTTTATTACTTTCATCTAATCCACTTTGTATATAAGTGTCCATAATAGTATTGAGGACATCCATTTCTTTTCGATGTGTTTGTCCTATAAGTGATATTGATAAAATAGAAGACTCTTCATCTTCAGGCTCAATAATTATATTATTTTGGTAATACCTTGCAAGGGCTTCAGGGTTGTTAAAATAAAACATGTAAGTCTTTAATAACATGTTTGGATTATATTTATCCAATATTATTGAAACGTTATTGCCCGCCAGAATAACTTTATGGTTAAAAAAATGTTGATTTCCTAAATCTTTTTCAAAATTATCACGTGATATCAAAAATTGATTTTCATTAATAATCCTTAAATAAAACTTCCGATTATAAATGTTTTTATTAATGAGTGTGTCAATCTTTATATGGAAAGGGTTTGATTTGTATTGTTCAGTTGATTTTACATTTCCTACATCAAAATATGATATTTTTAATTCTGGCATGTTATTTACTGCCTTTAGCATCAATGGGAAAGTTTTAATGGCTCCTATTTCATTTACTAATCGGTTCCGGGTACTAACTAACTCCATCCCTGGTAAAAAATATTCTTGCCCCCACGAAGAGTACTCATCTTTTACCAAAACTCTTCCATTAACATTGTAGGAAGGAATATCATATCGTGCATAATAATAACCAATACCAGTTCCTATTAAAATTCCAATAACAGGGATGTACCAATAGCGTAAACCTTTTAAAAGGTATATCTTTATTATAGCTATGTTAATTCCTATAGACTCGTTATCAGACATAAATTTTTCTCAGTAGTTGACAAATATCGTTATTCATTTAATTTAAGTTGTAAAAGAAGTTGTTAATTTTAAAAAAAAGCATCAACCAGAATTAAATTTCTAATTTTACAATATCATTTTATTTTTTAATGAACAAACAGATAAAATTTTTAATATTATTTTTTGTCAAAGCCATATTGCTCTACTTCATTTGGTTTTTTCTTTACGAAAACTGGTTAATGAAGGTTGGTTTTGTAGATAATATTATTATTGATAGTTTAATCTATTTTACTGATTTATTATTACAATTTTTTGGTTATTCTACTTTTGTTTATGAGCATGCCATAGGTATTCAAGGTAGTCATGGAGTTTATATTGGGATTCCTTGTAATGGTTTGGATTTAATGGCATTATTCGCAGGTTTTATATTGTTATTTAGTGGGTCTTGGAAAACTAAATTTTGGTTTATTCCTCTAGGTTTACTTATCATTTATGTGTTAAATTTAGTTAGAGTGTTAGTGCTGACTATAATGGCAAAAACTGCTCCTGAATATCTTGATTTCAATCATAAATATACCTTTACTATATTATTATACATGTTTGTTTTTTTTGGTTGGCTGTTATGGGTAAATAAGTACGCCTTAAAAAAATAATTTTTCAATAAATGATAATAATTTTTAAAAGGAAAATTAAAGTAAAAAAAATCATAGTGATATTGTTTGCCTTAACGATAATGGGGCTTAGTATATTACGAGAAAATCTATTTCTAGAATTGAATGCTATATTATCAGGAGAAAATGTAAATCGGGCAAATTTTTATTTGTTTTATGATTTCTTAGTATCATACTCTAAGGAGCAATTGTTTCAACTCAAAATAGTATTAACCTTAAGTTTTATATTAATAATAACTGTGTTAAATTATTTAGTTGTATTGTTTTGGTTTTGCAATAGGTTTTTTAATAAAGTTGCGATTATATCTCAATTGATATTAATTATGATTCTATTACTTGGTGTTTTAGTATCTAAAATATTAGGTGTGTATACAGATGTTTATTTTGTTTTTAGAAAAATAACAGGGCTTTTACAATCCCCTATCCCACTATTTATCTTAATTTCTTTATTTAGCTATTTTGAAGCTACCAAATCTAATTAGTTACAGTTACAACCTTTTATCAGTTATTCACGTATTTTAGTTATATTTGAAAATCATTTATACTTACATAATATATTTTGGACTATGAAAAAAGTTACTTTATTACTTATTCTTTTGATTGCATTTTGCAATATTATTTATTCTCAATTTCCAGGTGGTGTATCAGCAGCATCAACAAATAAAATATGGTTGGATGCTTCTCAAATGACAGCATTTAATGGACAAACAATTCAAACTTGGACTGATTTTTCTGGAAATAATTCAGATGCTAATCAAGTAATTGCAGCAAAAAGTCCTAAATATAAAACTAGTAGTATTAATGGGAGGCCAGCACTTGATTTTGATGGCGTTGATGATTATATGTTTATAGGTGCTAATTCAGCTTTAAACTCAAACCAATCAACACATTTTCTTGTTTTTGAAAAATCTTCTTTAAATACAGGTATTAATATGTTGTTTAATATGGATTTTAATGAAGCTTCAAATTTAATTTTTAGTTATGCTACCCCTACATATTTAGCAAGTTACGTTAAAAATTCTTCTAACTCACCAAGATACGCAACTAGTGGAGCGCCAGGCAACAACCTTATTTCATCATACTTATGGAATGGGAATACTGGTTCTTATCAAAATTATATTAATGGAACACCTGGTAATTTTGCAACAGGAGCAACAAATACTGCAACTGGACATAACCTTACTAGAATTGGAGCTTTTAATACGAATTATAAATTTGATGGAGATATTGCTGAAATCGTTTATTATACAAGTGTTTTGAATTCTGCTGAAAAAAATATTGTTGAAAATTATTTAGGGGCTAAATATCAAATCAGTATTACTAATGATTTGTACGCTTATGAATCAACTCATGGAGATGATGTAATTGGTATAGGCCAAGAAGCTGATGGTAATAATTTAGTTGCATCAGGAACTACTAATATTGATTTATCTGCGGCAACAATGAATAATGGAGATTATGTTATAGTAGGTCATGATGATGGTGGTTTTGGTAATAATACTACGGATGTACCTTCTGGGTATAGTAGATATAATCAAGTTTGGAGAAGTACTTTAACTAACTATGCTGGAACAGTTGATATTTCTTTTGATGTTTCTGTTCTTGGGTTAGGAAATGACACCTCTTACAAACTTTTAGTTGATGCTGATGGTGTTTTTGCTACTGGAGCAACAGAATATGCTGGTGCTTTCGCGGGTGGTATTGTAACTTTCACTGGGGTTACTTTAACAAGTACAAGCTTTTTTACTTTATCTAATAGTGATTTTGCTATTGTAAGTACAGGTGTTACAAATGATTGGCATTTAACTACTACTTGGAGTTGTGGTTGTATTCCTTCTTTAGGGAGTGATGTAAATATATTGTCAGGTCATAATGTTTTCATTAATGGGCAAAATGCACAGGCTGGTAATTTAACGATTAATGGATCGCTTAGTTTTAATAATGATGATACACTTCAGATAAATCAAGCTTTAACTAACAGTGGAACTTTTACAGCTGGTGTAGGGACTGTTAATTTTAAAGGTAGTTCATTTGTTCATAATGTTACTGGAGCAATTCAATTTTATAATTTAATACTTAACAACTCATTAGGACTAACACTAAATAATACTACTGATGTGCAGGCATGGCTGGATATTGTTTCAGGAACAATAACTACTAATAATAATTTAACCCTACTTTCCAATGCTTCAGGTACTGCAGCTGTTTACAGACCTAATTCATCTGAATTTTCTGGAGATATTACTGTTGAAAGGTTTTTAAATGAAGGGGAAAGTTATTATCTATTGGCACCAGTAGTTACAAATGGAAATTTAGAAGATTGGAATCAAGAAGCAGAAATGCAAGGTTTTACTGGCACAGAATGGCCAGGCGGGATTAGTTCTGTTTATTTTTATGACCAAAATAATAATGTAACAAGTTATTATGATGGTTATACTGTTCCAAATAGCACGTTTGATGTTATTGATCCAAAGGTTGGATATGAAATTTATGTAGGGGATGATACCAAGGCAACAGGAGCAAGGACAATAGATATTACAGGTTCACCTACTTTCTCTAATGTAGTTTATTCTGCTCCTCATATTGCTAATATTGGCAATCCTGCAGATGATGGGTGGAGTTTGATTACAAACCCTTATCCTTCACCAGTTAAATGGGGTAATGTTATTAGAACCGGAAGTTTTGATGCTGCTTATGTTAAAAGGTTAAACGGAGCATATTTTTCTATTAACAATCAATGGGTATTAGGTTCAGGGGAAGCTTTTTGGGTACATTCTAATGCTGGAGGTTCTTCAATAGACTTTAGAGTATGGATGGCTGGTCATGAAAAAGATATTACTGATACTTATAATTTAAAAACAATTACTAATCAAGAAAATAGTGTTATGGATATTAGGTTGTCTTATAATTATAACAATGTTTCAGAGGAGGATGTTGCCTATTTAGGTTTTTCTTCAAGTGCTACGGATAATAAAGATGATAATATAGATACTTATAAATTAAATAATATTTATACTAATAAACCAAACTTATCTACAATCAACAATGGTGTTGAGATGGAAAGAAATACTTTGTCAATGAATAATAGTTCTATAGTACCATTAAGTATAGTGATTGAATCTCCATCTACGACTTTATTAAATTATACCTTACATTTTGATAAGGTAAATGATTTATTAGCAAATAATAAAAAAGTAATTTTAGAAGACCGAAAATTATCAGTTTTTACTGATCTTACTCAAGATACCTCATATTCATTTAGTATGATGGATACTGTTACCCAACCTAGATTTTTCTTACACTTATCTTCACCTATAACCTCTGTAAAAAGTAATGTTAGTTGTTATGGAGCTAATAATGGTAAAATTGTTGCAAATGCCTACGGAAATGATTTTAAAAATTATGTTTGGAAAGATGATTTAAATAATACGATTGCTTTTACATCTAATTCAATTAGTGCAGACTCTATTCAAAATTTAATTCCTGGAATTTACACTGTTGAGATAACAAATAATAATAGTTTAGAGACTATTATTAATACTTACGTTATTAATGAACCATCTGAAATTTCATCTAATTTCTTCACTATAACTGATGCTAATGGTGATGCTAATATTGTTTCAACGACTATTAATGATACAATTAATGCTAATGTTGGTAAAACAATTAGTTTTCAAAATAACTCAGAAAATGCAAGCACATACTCGTGGGATTTTGGAGATTTAACAAATTCAACTTTAGAATCTCCTAATCATATTTACTTTACTGCAGGAGTATATAAAGTAGAGTTGACTTCAGGAAATGTTAATTGTTCATCATCTTCTCAACAATATGTAAATGTTTTAAATGCTACTGGGGTTAAAGAAAACAACCATTCTTATGACTTTAACGTATTTAATTCAGATAATAACTTAAACATATCGTTTGATGATTCATTTGAAGGAAATGCTATGATAAACATAACTAATAGTATAGGTCAAGTAATATATTCTGCTTCTCATTTAATTGAAAAAAATGGTACAGAATCTATTTATTTGAATAACGCTAGCGGGGTTTATTATGTTAATGTTGAAAGTGATAAAATATCTAAAACGAAAAAAATAGTTTTTAGTAATAAATAAAATAATACATTTGCAACATTATTAAGATTATGATCTCTCGGATAAAACCAATTTTATTACTATTAGCAATATTTTTTATTTCTAATATTGAACTATTTGCTGCAGGCCCACCTGGCCCACCTGGTGGAGGTGGAGGTCCTCCTGGAGGTTGTTGGCCACCATCTGCATGTATACCGTTGGATGGAGGAATTGGATTCCTTTTATTAGCGGGTGTTGCTTACGGTGGTAAAAAAGTATACGATATATCAAAAGATAAAAAAAAGGCTGAATAATCTTCAGTCTTTTTTTATGGATTAAATTGGAATAGTACTAACTTTGGTTTTTCTAATTTTATATCCTATCAGATGAATACAGACAATGAAATTTTTGATTTAATTCAAGATGAATACCATCGACAAAAAGACGGTGTTGAATTAATCGCTTCAGAAAACTATGTTAGCGAAAACGTATTAAAAGCACAAGGTAGTGTATTAACCAACAAGTATGCTGAAGGTTTACCTTTTAAAAGGTATTATGGAGGGTGTGAAGTTGTTGATATTGTTGAAGATATAGCAAGAGAAAGAGCCAAAGAGCTTTTTAATGCTGAATGGGTTAATGTTCAGCCTCACTCTGGTTCGCAAGCAAATGCAGCTGTAATGTTAGCTATTTTAAAGCCTGGAGATAAAATTTTAGGGTTTGATTTGTCACATGGAGGGCATTTAACACATGGTTCACCGGTTAATTTTTCTGGTAAATTATACCAAACAAGTTTTTATGGCGTAAATAAAGAAACTGGTCAAATTGATTATACAATAATAGAAGAAACAGCTAAAAAAGAAAAACCTCAATTAATTATTGCTGGAGCATCTGCTTATTCGAGAGATTGGGATTATAAAAGAATGAGAGAAATTGCTGATGAGGTTGGAGCAATGTTGTTGGCTGATATTTCTCATCCTGCAGGCTTAATTGCACGTGGATTATTGAATGATCCTTTACCACATTGTCACATAGTAACTACTACTACACATAAAACATTAAGAGGTCCAAGAGGAGGGATGATAATGATGGGGAAAGATTTTGAAAATCCTTGGGGCTTAACAACACCAAAAGGAACTGTTAAGATGATGAGCCAATTGTTAGATGCAGCTGTGTTCCCAGGAACACAAGGGGGACCTTTAGAGCACGTTATTGCAGCAAAGGCTGTTGCTTTTAAAGAAGCACTTTCTGATGGTTATATGGACTATTGTGTTCAACTAATGAAAAATGCTAAAGTGATGGCAGAAGAATTGGTGAAAAGAGGCTATGGAGTTGTTTCTGGGGGGACAGACAATCATTGTATGCTGATTGACTTAAGAAGTAAAGATATTACAGGAAAAGAAGCTGAGAATGTTTTAGTTGAAGCTGATATTACCGTAAATAAAAATATGGTTCCTTTTGATGATAAATCACCTTTTGTAACTTCGGGGATTAGAGTAGGAACAGCAGCAATTACTACCAGAGGTGTGAAAGAAGCTGAAATAGTAAAAATAGTTGAGTTGATGGATAGAGTAATCACGAATAAAGATAATGAAACTATTATTGAGGAAGTGAAAAACGAAGTAAATCAAATGATGAACGAATTTCCGTTATTTGCATAGAAAAATGAAGCTATGATATAGTCTTGATTCTATTTTCTATAAGCAAAGCGGTCTAAATATCTAAATAATATGATTAAAGCAAATAACCCAGCATTAAAAAGTTGGATAGAAGTACCAGAAAAATCTGATTTCCCAATCCAAAATATTCCATTTGGAATAGCACAACATAACAATGATGTTTTTGTTGCTACAAGAATAGGGAATACAGTTATTAACTTATTTAAAGTAGCTCAATTAGGACACTTTAATATTGATGCTACAGTTTTTAATTCATGTAGTCTAAATGATTTTATGCGTTTAGGGAAACAAGTTACTAGAGATGTTAGAAATGAAATTTCTGATATTTTTATTGATACGAATGATGTTGCAAAAAATAAATCAGAGTTAAAAGATGCATTAATTAATATTGATGAAGTTAACATGTTATTACCTATTGTAATAGGAGATTATACAGATTTTTATTCTAGTGAACAACATGCTTTTAATGTAGGTTGTTTATTTAGAGACCCTAACAATGCTTTATTACCTAACTGGAAACACATTCCTGTAGGATATCATGGACGTTCAAGTTCTATACTACCTTCAGGAGTAGATTTTCATAGACCAAAAGGCCAAAAGAAACCACCTACTGAAGAAGTGCCAGTTTTTGGACAATCTAATTTGTTAGATTTTGAATTAGAAACAGCATTTTTCACTTACGAAGGTAAACCAATTGGTGATTCAATAACTACTGCAGAAGCTGATGACTTTATTTTTGGAGTAGCTTTATTGAATGATTGGAGTGCGAGAGATATTCAAGGTTGGGAATACGTGCCTTTAGGACCTTTCTTAGGGAAAAACTTTGCTTCTCATATTTCTTGTTGGATAGTTACATTAGATGCATTAGAACCTTTTAGAACAGCTGGACCAATTCAAGATCCAAAGGTTTTACCTTATTTAGAATATACTGGAGACAAGCATTTAGATATAAATTTAGAGGTGACGATACAACCAGAAGGAACTTCTGAAACGGTTGTTTCTAAGTCTAATTTCAAATATATGTATTGGAATATGAATCAACAATTGGCTCACCATTCAATTAATGGATGTAATATTAGAGTAGGTGATTGTATGGGGTCTGGAACGATAAGCGGGCCAGAAGAAAGTGAGTTTGGGTCTATGCTAGAAATAAGTTGGAAAGGAACTAAAACTGTTGCAATGGCTGATGGAACTGAACGTAAATTCATTAATG
>CBDUPT010000071.1:0-9400 GCA_965369165.1 uncultured Flavobacteriales bacterium
GAGATATACAAGAAACGAACTTAAAAGAAATATGGCAAAACCAAGCTTACAATGGTTTTAGAAAAGCCTTATTAACCAATCGACAAGAAATTAACATTTGCCAAAACTGTACTGAAGGGACTAAGGTTTGGGAGTGATAAATTTAAAGGATGGAAGTTTTTAAATATAGACAAGGAAATAAAGATGATTTAGACGCACTGTTTAATAATTATTTTTTTGCTCCATTAGCAAAGGATTTAAATGATCCTTTTGAAACTTTTCTTGATGAAGAGTCTTATATAGATGAACTAAATGCTTTAATCAAAGCAAAGGGTAAGCAACATTCTGAAAATGTTAAGCAACATTCTAAAAATGTTGTTGAATCAGTTAATAATGTACTTGGCAGATTTAATACGGAGACAGGTTTTTATTCTTTAACAAAGAATAGTTTAAATGAAATGATGTGGTCATTATATGCAAATTCTCATAAAGGATTTTGTATAGAGTATGATTTGAAAGAGTTATTAAAGCAAGGTGTAAAACCTAATAAATTCAGATATAAATTAGAAGTAGAGTACTCAGATACCCCGCCAGTTATAAGATTAGAAGATATTGCTAAAATTAACGAGGATAAAGGGCAAACAATTTTTATCAAAAAGGGAGGTACCAAATCCTTATCATGGAGTCATGAGCAGGAAATTAGAATTATTTCGGATAAAATAGGTAAAAACTATTATGAACCAATAGCTTTAAAAGCTATTTATTTTGGTGTGCGAATGGAATTAGAAATAAAACAATTGATAGTAGAGAACTTTAAAAATTCTAATATCAAGTTGTATCAAATGGAATTAATTCCTAACTCCTATCAATTATCATTTAATCCAATATGAGTTAATTTCTAAAAATTCATTTTTAATACTCCAACAACATCTGATGATTCGGATTGCTATGTGTTTCAGAAATTTTAAAATCATACTTACCTATAATTTTAAACCCCATTTTAGTGTAAAAATTAACAGCTCTGTGGTTTTCTGTCCAAACGTATAACCACATCCCTTTTTGGTTTAGTTTTTTAGACAATTCAATATTAAATTGCATTAATGCTAAACCTAACTTTTTGTCGTAAAACTCCTTTAAAATATAAATGCGTTCAAGTTTAGTAATATTTTGATTAGGGCTATTCGGGGTCTTAACATTTGGTGTTATTTTAGAAAAACCAGCTGCTTTCTTGTTATAATAAATGATATGAAAAATATTATCAGTATTTGTTAATTCCAACCGAAAGGCATTTTTGTTAAATGCTTTTTTGATGTAAGCATCTAAATCTTCTTTAGAGCAACTGTGCCCATGAGATTCTATAAAAGTTTGCTTGCCAAGTTTTAGTAAAATAGCTAAATCCGATAATGAAGCTTTTTTAATTTCAATCATAAATTCAAAAATAACAATAAGTCCAATCACATTGTAGTTATTTACTACCTTTGTCCACTTAAAAAATTACAAAAATGAGCTTTATAGAAGAATTACGTTGGAGAGGTATGATACACGATATGATGCCCGGAACAGAAGAACAATTTGCTAAAGAAATGACTTCGGCATATATTGGATTTGACCCAACTGGAGATTCATTACACATTGGTAGTTTGGTGCAAATTATGATTTTAGTACACTTACAAAAAGCAGGTCATAAACCTTATGCTTTGGTTGGTGGAGCTACAGGTATGGTGGGTGATCCTTCAGGAAAATCGGCAGAACGTAATTTGTTAGATGAAGCAACTTTAAATCATAATGTAGCTTGTATTCAAAAACAATTAGAAAAATTTTTAGATTTTGATTGTGAGAATTCTGCTGAAATGGTAAACAATTATGATTGGTTTAAAAACATGAACTTTTTAGACTTTATTCGTGATACAGGAAAGCACATTACTGTTAATTACATGATGGCAAAAGATTCTGTAAAATCTCGTTTAGAAACAGGCTTGTCATTTACTGAGTTTAGTTACCAATTAGTTCAAGGCTACGATTTTTACCATTTATGGAAAAACAAAAATTGTAAAGTGCAGCTTGGAGGTTCTGATCAATGGGGAAACATTGTTACAGGAACAGAATTGATTAGAAGAAAGGGAAGTGGAGAAGCTTTTGCTTGTACTACACCATTAATTAAAAAAGCTGACGGAAGTAAGTTTGGTAAAACCGAAGGTGGAAATGTTTGGTTAGATAAAGACAAAACATCTCCTTACAAATTTTACCAATATTGGATTAATGCTTCAGATGAAGATGCGAGTAACTATATTAGAATTTTTACTTTAAAAACAAAAGAAGAAATTGAAGCGTTAGAAGCAGAGCATAAAGAAGCTCCACATTTAAGAGTGTTGCAAAAAGCGTTAGCCGAAGATATTACCGTTAGAGTTCATTCGCAAGAAGATTTGGATGCTGCAATAAATGCTTCAGAAGTTTTGTTTAAAAAAGGAACCGAAGCGGTTGAGGCCTTAAAAGGATTGCCAGAGAATATTTTTGCTGATATTTTTGAAGGAGTGCCTCAAGCAGAAGTTGCTATTGCAGATATTAAAACTGGAATAACTATTGTAGATGCGTTGGCTACTAAAACAGGGTTTTTAGCTTCTAATGGTGAGGCAAGAAGAGCTTTAAAAGAAAACTCAATTAGTGTAAATAAAGAGAAAGTTGCCGAAGATAAAATGTTGACTGAGGCTGATTTAATTAGTGGGAAATACATTTTATTACAACGTGGTAAAAAGAATAACTTTTTGGTAAAAGCTGTTTAGTGAAAAATATATTTCATATTGTTCCTCCCTTGAGGGAGGTTAGGTGGGTGATTCACCCCTATAAGTCCCCTCAAGGGGGCAATATATTGGTTAAAAATCTGATTGTTGTTTTTTTATTACTTAATATCTTCAATGGATTTGCCCAAGAAAGCAATAAAAAAAAGGTGTTAGTTATTCCTTACGGGCAGTTTGATATGGCTACAGAGTTTGATTTGGAAACTATTGCTGAAAAAAATGGAATAACCGTTGGCGAAGTATTTTTTAATTACCAAAAAACCTTATTAACTTCCTTTGAATCTTTAGAAGATGAAAATTTTGAATATATTCCTTTAAAACATAATACTATAACTCCTTACAAACAAAATTTAAAGTATGAGAGTAGTAAATTTAATGGTAAACGTTATAATGCTGTTAATTTAAAAAGCTTTAAAACTGAAGATTTTACTAAGTTGCTAGAAATGCACGGGGCTGACTTTGTAGTTTTTATTACTTGGTATGAAATTAAAAAAGAGGTTCATACTAAAATGCAAGAGGATAGGAAAAGAGTGCCATATGCAGGGCATTACTTTGATTATGATGTGTTTAACCTATTTAAACAGCGTGTGGTTGGTGAGGGAAGAATTAAAGCAATAGCCCCTGAACCAAACGATGAAGAAGCTAGTTTCTCCTTATTAAGAACTAAAGAGCTTGCTGCTGCATACCATAATTTTGCAAGTCATATTATTATTCAAATAAGCAAACCCATTGAGTAAAAGGTGGTTATTAAAACAAAGAACTAATCCTTTCAATAAATTTTCTTTTGGTTATAAACGAGTATTGTCTTATATTCGGCAGTTATAAAATTAAATTATGAGGTGTAAAAGTAAATTAGCAGTAGCAAGAATATCATTGTTAGTATTAATATCGGCATTATTTTTTGTGTCTAATTTGACTGCCCAAAATTTAAGGGGTAGTGAATTTAGCTATCAATGTGTTGGCCCTAACACTTATTCTATCACATTCTATTATTATTATAATTGTAATGCAACAGGAATTCCTGCGACTATTAATATTGATTGGAGTGGGTGTAGTAATTCTGGTTCTCAAACATTAACTCAGCAGCAAGTTGTTGATGTAACACAGATTTGCCCAACCCAACAGACTTCTTGTAATGGTGGGACTGGAACTTATGGAATTGAAAGGGTTTCATATGTAGGGACAGTTGTTTTACCTGCGGGATGTAGTAGTATGGTTTTAAGTAACACTTATTCTCATAGAACGGGAATGTCTAGCAATGTTGCTGGTGGAGGGCAATTGTTTTATATTGAAAATACGTTAGATAATACTATAGTGCCTTGTAATAATTCACCTCAATTCTTAAAGCAGCCTACTTTTCATACACTTACTAATGGGCCAAAATCTTTTTCAAACGAAGCATTTGATCCAGATGGAGATAGTTTAGTTTATTCTATTGTTTCAGCATTAAAAGCTCCTAACACAAGCGTAACTTATAATGCGGGATATACTTCTGCTTTGCCATTTGGTACAGGAATACCATATTCTATAAATTCATCAAATGGAACAATAACATATACAGGAACAGTACCTGCAAGTAAAATTGTTTTGGCAATTAAAGTGGATGAATATAGAAATGGTGTGAAAATAGGTTCTGTAACTAGAGATTGGGTAATGGAACATTTTACATCTAGCAATGCTAATAAACCAGTATTATCAGGATTTAATGGAGGGCCAAATATTACGGATACTGTTTGCCCTCCTAGTTTTTGTGTAGATATATTTATTACAGATGCAGATATAGGTGATGTAATAGGTCCTGTTATCATTTATGATTCGAGTTCTAATTTTAATTTTTCAACTTCAGGAACTAACCCAGTTACTGCTACTGTTTGTTGGAATAGTTTAAAACCTATGGTAGGAGGGACTTATTATTTTAGTCTTGAAGCTTCTGATGGAGCTTGTCCATTACCACTTAAAACAACCAAACAATTTAGTTTAACGGTTAGACCTGGAGGACTTTTTACTGATACTCATGTTCAGTGTGACTCCTTAGCATGGCTTGATGGGAATACTTATGATTCTACGAATACTACAGCAACACATATAATTCCCAATGGTGCTGCAAGTGGTTGTGATAGTATTATTACTTTAGATTTAACAATTAATAATACTGCTTTAAGCACAGATACTTATTCTGAATGCGATTCTTTAGCTTGGATAGATGGTAACACTTATTTTGTAAATAATAATACAGCTACTCATACTATTCCAAATGGTGCTGCGAGTGGATGTGATAGTGTAATAACATTAAATTTAACGATAAATCAAACTGCTCAAAGTTTAGATATTCGAAGTGAATGTGATTCATTAGCTTGGATAGATGGAAATACATATTTTTCAAGTAACAACACTGCAACACACACAATCTCTAACGGAGCAGCCAATGGTTGTGATAGTACAGTTACCTTAAACTTGACTATTAACAGTGTTGATACAACAATTACTCAAAACAATAATAACCTTACTGCTAACGCAACTGTTGCAACTTTTCAATGGTTAGATTGCGATAGTAATTTTGCAGTTATTAGTGGAGCTAATAATCAACTTTATGTGGCAACATCTAATGGAAATTATGCTGTTCAAGTTACTCAAAATGGGTGTACTGATACTAGTGCTTGTGTAAGTGTAACAGGAGTTGGTATAACAGAGTTAGGAGAAGTTTTATATAAGGTTTATCCTAACCCAACAAATAATATTATTAATATTCAGTTTGAAAAATTTGATGAGACAACCTCTTATGAAGTAACTTCTATCTCTGGTCAAAGAGTATTAGATGGTAGAATAACAAAGAGAATTACTCAGCTAGACTTGACAAATGAATCTAAAGGAATTTATTTGTTGAAAGTTATAAATAACGAAACAATTACTACGCATAAAATTATTAAGCAGTAGGAGTTTTTGGTTTTACGTTAACGAATTTGAAAACAATTAACATTCCTACAATTGTTATCACTACATCTGTAATGGTAAACCAAAATGGATGTGGGATTATGAATAAATTGTATGTTGTTGCTGCAAAAAAAATTACAGCAATTATATAAGCTGGCAAGTTCTTTTTAGATAGCTTTAGTGTTGTAAAGATGGTAATAATACCACCTAAAAAGTGAGCTAATAATACAAGCAACATTCCTTCTAAAGGTATTTGACTGGTGTATTCCTGTAAATTTTCTAATGTTGGGGCAAAAGGTAGGGGGTAAAGAATATGACTTAAAGTCTCAATTCCCATAACAACTAACATACCTATTACTAATCCCAAAATTGCTGCAACGACTGGATGTCTCATAAATTATCTTTTAGCCTATAAATATAATAAATAATAAAGCTAGCCAATATTCAGTTCCTATATTTGCAAACTAAACTTATTAAATGATAACATTTTTACGGATTTTTTTAATGGCCATTTGGTCGGCAGTATTAATGGTGGTTAGTCCATTATTAATACCATTTTTCTTTAGCCGTAAAGTGCCATTATTTGTTGGGCGTTATATTTTTTCTCCTGTATTATTACCAATGGTTGGGATAGATTTAACTACCCATGGAGCAGAGAATGTACCCCAAGATAGACCTGTAATTTTTGTATCTAATCACTGTTCGCATTTTGATATTGCTTGTTTGTTTAGAGCCTTACCTCGTTACATTTATTTTGTTGCCAAAAAAGAATTGTTGTGGACTCCCTTTTTAGGGTTTCATTTATGGGCAGCAGGGCACATTTTAATTGACAGGAGTAACAGAGTAAAAGCGGTAAAGAGCTTGCGTAAAGCAGCAGCTAAAATAAAAGGAGGGAAATGTATTACACTTTACCCTGAAGGAACAAGAAGTACAAATGGAGAAGTAGGCCCATTTAAAAAAGGAGCATTTCACATTGCCATAGATGCAGGTGTTGATGTTGTGCCTGTTCACATTGATGGTACGTTTAAAATTTGGCCTAAAGGTAGATTTACCATTAAACCAGGGAAGGTTGTTGTAAATATTGGCAAACCAATTACTACAGCTAACTATACCAAACAAACCAGTAAAGCTTTTGCCGAAAAAGCTAGAGAGGAAGTGTTGAAGTTGAAGGGTTAATTATTCTATTGACTTCCCTCCTTGAGGAGGGTTAGGGAGGTGTTTGCTCTAGTACATATTCAAATTACTATAAACTACTGGTTCCCCGCTTTCGCGAGGAATGAAAATACGTTTCCTGCGAAGGCAGGAATCCAGAAAGAAGATATTTACTCTACTGTAATTACAGGAATAGTATAACTAAAATTGTAAAAACTGTCAGGCAATTTTCCAGTTCTTAATAGTTCTACATCATTATTTTTCAAATAAAGTGTTGGGTTTTCCTCATAGAAATTATTATGTGAAAAAGGAATAAAGGGTTCAAAAACATCTTTACCTTGATAATTGTCTTTTTTCCAATGATAATAAGCTATCAGTTGATGACTGTCAAATTTTTCATACTCTAATTCCTTAATATTTTTGAGTTCTTTTTTAAACTCTAGGGGTAAAGAATCTTTAATATTAGGATTAGCACCAAGGTTTATTAGATTTCTATAGATATAACTACCTCTGTCTATTGAGTCAGTTAAATTTGAAGCTTGATAATAATTTAGATATGTATAATTATACATGACAAACCTATTATCAATTTTATTGTTAGAAGTTAAAAGATTCCAATCTTTTAATATTTTTTGAATTACTTCATCATTCCATTTTAGCTTTGGTTTCCAATCAAGTAAAGGAGGGTCGATAGCCTCCCCATATCGGTCACTTGTTATAAGGTATTTATCTTCATCAAGAACTTCTCCTAATATTTGTCGAACAATAGAGTCTCTTGTATGTTGGTAAAACTTAAAGTAATCTCCAACGGTAATTTTTAGTTTTTCTTTAGGTAATTGTAAGCTAATATCCTTTTTAGAGTTACTTACTTTTTTATTTTGGCTAGGATATTTCCATTTTAAATATTGATTTAATTGTACTTCAGAAACACCTTGAACAGGATAATCTTCAAAATAAGGGTGAGTAAAATAGTTTTTAGCTAAAAAAGTTGCCCAGCTTTTGTTTAATGTTGAATCCCTCCTAAACCAAACTAAAATATCAGGATATACTTTAACTTTATTATGAATTAATTTTCGAACATCTACCTCTCGTTTTCTGTTTAGTCTTTCGCCAGGTTTATAATACCATTGATTAAGTACATCTCTTATTTCAGGGCTGTTTTTGTCTATTTTTGTCTTCCAATTTACACCAATAGGGTTATAAGTGTTTATATCTCCATTATTTTCAAATATTATAAACTCTTCTTCATCAATTTCTTCACCTAAGGTTTGTCTAAACAAAGAATCTCTTACATAAGTAACAAACTCATTATAATCTTTATTAGATATATAATTGTTTTGAGAAAAACTACAAAGAGGAAAAAGTAGAAAAAGAAAAAGGAGTTTTTTCATAAAGTAAATTTATACAAAATACTGGATTCCTGCCTTCGCAGGAAACTCATGCTCGTTCCTCTTGAAAAGAGTGAAATTATAAGTCCCTCCTTTGGAGGGGTTGGGGAGGCTTTTTACAAAGGAATATTACCGTGTTTTTTCTTAGGTAATGTATCCACTTTGTTCTCTAACATTTTAAAAGCAGTAATTAACTTCTCACGAGTTTGTTCAGGTTTAATTACTTCATCTACATAACCTCTTGCTGCAGCATTGTATGGGTTTGCAAACATTTCAGCATACTCAGCTTCTTTTTCTTTCCACTTTTCTTCTGGGTTGGCAGCTTCTTTTATCTCATTTTTAAAGATAATTTCTGCAGCTCCTTTAGCTCCCATTACTGCAATTTCAGCACTTGGCCAAGCAAAATTCATGTCTGCACCAATGTGTTTCGAGTTCATTACATCATAAGCACCACCATACGCTTTACGCGTAATTACCGTAATTCTTGGAACTGTTGCTTCGCAAAAAGCATACAATAATTTTGCTCCATTAGTAATAATTGCATTCCACTCTTGATCAGTACCAGGTAAGAAACCAGGAACATCTTCAAATACTAATAAAGGGATGTTAAATGAATCACAAAAACGAACAAAACGAGCTCCTTTTTGAGATGATTTAATGTCTAAAACACCCGCCAAAAAAGCAGGTTGATTTGCAACAATTCCTATTGATTTACCAGCTAAACGGGCAAAACCAACAACAATGTTTTCGGCAAAATCTTTATGTACTTCGTAAAAACTACCCTCATCAATAGTAGCTTCAATTACTTCTTTAATATCGTAAGGTTGGTTCGGGTTATCCGGAATTATAGTATTTAAACTTTCGCGTTTTTCATTACCTGCCTCATAAGGAATTGCTGGAGCATCTTCCTCACAGTTTTGAGGCATGTAAGAAAGCATGTCTTTAATTCCATTAATACATTCTATTTCATTGGCGTAAGTTAAATGTGTAACTCCAGATTTTGTTGAGTGAGCAGAAGCTCCACCTAAATCTTCAGAACTTACTTCTTCATGCGTAACTGTTTTTACCACATTTGGTCCAGTAACAAACATGTAAGATGTGTTTTCTACCATCATTATAAAATCAGTAAGTGCAGGAGAATAAACAGCTCCACCA
>CBDUPT010000072.1:0-9198 GCA_965369165.1 uncultured Flavobacteriales bacterium
ATAGATTCAGCAGATTCATAAATCGTTTTAATTGCCTTTCCTGTTAAATCATAAATTGTAATTTCATTAACATTCAAATTAGTAGCAATATTTAATTGATTTAAAGCAGGGTTAGGATAAATTGTAAACGAATTATCATTAGTAGCTAAATAATCCTCTACAGCCGTTGAAATTCCTATTTTAGAAACTCCTGAGCTAGTTCCTACCCATACATTATCTTGTTTATCTATTGTTATTTTTCTAACAACTGGCCCAACCAAACCATCATTAACATCATAATCGGTCCAGCTTGGTCCTCCACTATTCACCGCAACACCACCTTCAGTTACTAAATAATCTACATATATTCCAGTCCAAACATCTCCTTGAGAATTAATTTTAATGTCTTCAACTGGGTTTAAAGTATCTGGCGGTGGAAGTACTAACATAATTGTGTGATTTTCAATTACGTTATTACTACTATTTAATACAGAAATACCTTTTGCTGTCCCTACCCATTTATTATCAGAGGCATCTACAGTTATTGCTCGAATGTTATTGCTCAACAAGCCTGTATTATGAACTGTAAAGGTTGTTCCATTATACTGAACCACACCTCCCAAGCTACTCGCCATATACACATCTCCACCCGAGTCAAAATCTACATAGGTAATTCCTCCAAATGGTATTCCATCACCTGTGCCATAAGCTGTAAAATTTGTTCCGTCATAAACTGTTGCTCCAGAAAAATCTCCAAACCATATATCTCCATTTGCTGCTTGAGCAATATGATTTATTCTATCGTTACCTAAACCATCTACAGTAGTATATGTGGTGAAATTTGTGCCATCATAAACACTTACTCCAAAGTCAGTTCCTACCCAAACATTATTATCACTATCTACAGCAATTGCCGTAATATTATCATCAGCTAAAACTGGATGAGTTGTTGTATTAAAAACAGTCCAAGTACTAACACCATCAAATTTAGCAATACCCAATTGAGTTCCAAACCACATATTACCAGCAGTATCTTGGTCTAAGCAAAGTACATTGTTACTTGGTAAACCATCAAGAGTAGTGTAGTTTGTAAATGTTTGAGCGTTAAGGTTAAGCGTTATACAAAATAAGCATAGAGCTAGAATGGAAATAGTAATTTGTCTCATATTTTTTTATTTTATGATAAATTTCTTTGTTGATGTATATTCGTTATTGGTTAAAGTTAGCATATAAAAGCCACTTGAGTAATTACTTATATCAATAGTACTAATTGTTGATGAACTATTAATATTTTTTATAGCAATTTCTCTTCCGTTTAAATCTCTTAAAATAATTTGATATTCACCTGGTTGACTAACTTTAATGTTGATGTTGTTTTTTGCAGGGTTAGGATAAACAATAAAATCATTTTGAACAATTTCTACACCTTCCTCAACAGAAACAGGGAAAACTTGATTAAACATTCCATGCGATGATTTCATATATTGCCATGGCCCTGTTCCATTAGGAATTCTGCCATATGTTGTAACTCCAGCTGATTGAGCACCAAAAACAACCTCATCAATTAAGTTTCCTAAAGAATCACTTAAAAATACAGCTTCTCCTGCTGCTGAAAGTTTAAACCCAGCATGTAATCCTGGATCTAAAACATCGTTATCTGCCCAAACAATTAAATATCCGTTTGCCGGTATTGAAACATTAGGGAACATCCATTTAGTAAGATTTGTATTTTCATCAGATAAATAATATCCACTAAGAGAAACAGCAGAAGATGAATTATTATATAGTTCTATCCAATCTTCATACTCTCCTTGGTCATCCATCCAAATACCATTATTAGTAGCGCATAATTCATTCAACACAACATCTCCATCTACAATTAATTCATGGTATTCATAAGCTGCTCTTTCTGGAGAAAATCTACCTGCAGAATCATTCTCTGCATAAATATAATACTCTACTGTATGACCAATATTTAATAATTTATACCCATAAATACTATCTCCTGCTATACCATCATTATGTAAGCCATCATCAAACATGTCTACTTTATTAAACAATTCAGTTGTACTATATCTATAAGCTAATATTACACTATCAGCATCAGTACATTTAGCAGTTATCCATACACTATCTCCTATTGATAGAGCTGAAGGAGTTGAATTGATATTGGTAATATCAGGAGCTCCTTGAAACCCTGGGTATGTACTTAAATAAGTTGTTCTGTCATCCATTAAATCTGTGATTCCTGGATAATCAACTAAATCAGTTACTGTCGTATTTAAATTATTCTGAAAATCAGCATAGGTGTAAAATTTATTCGTGTCATTTTGAACATCTGAATCGATTAACGTTTGCATATATTGAGCTCTTACCGAATAATCTTGATTAGCAAAATTCTCTTCTATAATAGTTCTCATATGTGCAATATACATTCTTCGATACCTATCATTAACAAATAAATTTCTCATTAAAGGACGAGGGTAAACAGAAACATTATTATAATGAAGTAAAGGATCCATGTTTTTAGCTTCTGGAATTGTAAACCCATTAAAATGAATTGATGCATCTGCTAATCGATAACTTGCAAATGATTGGTTTAAATCCCATAAAATTGGATTAAACCTGCCATGATTGTCTTTGTAGATGTAATAGTTTTGAGCATAACCTACATAACTATCAAAATTTATTAAAGAATAATTAAAAGCATGCATCCACAATGTTCTATCTACATTTAAAAGCTGCTCTATATCTCCTGAATAATTATTTAAAGTATCGATAAAGTTGTACAATTGAGACCACCCATAATCCGATTCTAAATCATAATAAGGGTAATACAATGTACTATCATTTCCTGGAGAATTCCCAAGATTTGAGTTCTCTCCATTTAAATCTAAATTATCAGGATTGCACTTAAAAAAAACATTATCAGAAGAATTATAATGTTTTTGGACAAACTCCTTATTTACTGCTTCTACATTAGTATATAGACCAATAAGGGTATCATTAACATAAACATTTGCATAATTTGCTTCTCCTGCTGGCATATACTTTCTCGCAATTTCATAAGAAAGTGCTTCGCGAACAAAAGAAGGATCTTGAATTACATTACTTAATTTTAGTTTATCTATATCATTATAACTCTGATTCGATTTAATATAATCTAGTTTAATATTAAATGGATTCTTAATTCGGCTAACACTAACAGAACTATATCCTTTATACCTAACACCAACACTATCAAGTTGTACCCCATCAATTTTTATTGAGGTAGCTACCAATCTTCCTTTGCTTCCTTCAACATATAAGCTATCTAATAAATAATCCCAGTTGGGTTGATCAAAATATATTTTAATCTCTCTAATTGTATCAATAGAGTAGAAGTTTGTTTGAGAAAACAAACTTCTACTACCAAAGGTTAATGTGAGTACTAAAAGTATAAATACAATTCTTTTCATTCTTGATTTATTACTTTATTAAAGATACTTTTTTAACAATAGTTTCTCCTTTTTCTGAAACAATATGAACTATATAAGTACCATTATTAAAAGCACTTAGGTCAATTCTAGATTCATTAGTCAATTTTAAAACTTCTTTCCCATAAATGTCATAAACATTAACTGCGTAAGAATTTCCATAATTAAAAATACCAGTAATATTTACAATACCATTAGATGGGTTGGGGAAAACATTTATATTAAGATTAGCAAATTCATCTACTCCAGTACTTAAACCACATGGGTCATTTCCTAACAAGACAGCTAACCCAGCATAATCACATTCATATCTAAAGGCTTTTGCTGGTCCTGCATTATATTGCCATATAACATTATTATTAGAATCAACCTCATACATATATTGGTTAGAAACACTTACAAAAGTATTTCCATTAGTCATTCTATCAGATGCAGATTGCCCTGATGAATAAGCATTTGCTGTATGTCTCCAATCATATGTAGTAGGAGTAGTATAAGAAGAATAAGTATTCCCAGATACTGGTGGATTAATAGCATCAACAGTTGATGTACTATTTCCGCCACCATTATTATTAAAAAACTGAATAAATCCTGCATCAGGTCTGCCAGCTTTAATCCATCTAGGGTCATGTACAGCTGCAGGAATAATTTGAGGAGATGTTGATCCAAAATTTGGAGCATTTCCATAACGATATAGGAAATCTCCTCCCATTCCTGAATTTCCACCAGCATGGCTAGCAGCTTCTGCTGTCGTAGTACTATGGTCTATTATAAAGAATTCACTTGCATTTCTTGATGTGAAAACCAATTGGTCTAAAGTTGGGTTATAATCAATTCCATTAACATGAAACCAATCTCCACCACCACCTGGAGGACCTGGAGGGCCACTACTACCACTAACAGCATTTATATCCATTAATTGAGGATTATTTGCGACAACACCATAATTACTTTTAGTGTTATCATGGTCTTGAATTAAGTGATCCCACATATGCCACTCCCAAACAATTGTTGCGCCACCATTCCCATCAGGCTGTAATTCAACAAAATGAGTTGGCCATTTATCTGAGCTAGTACTTCCTGACCAACCAGCTTGTAACAATTGTGATCCTGTTTTAACTTCCCATGCAGTTATTATTACATTACCATTTGGAAGTACAGTAAAATCATGATGTGAAACATGTGATGAAGTGGAATAAACATATTCCCATACAACATTTGCACTCGGATCAAGTTCTTGAATAATTCCTGAAACAGCAGCTCCAGTCATCTGATTATTTGAATAAACTCCTCCTCTTACTAAATTTCCATCTTCTTTTAAATGAACAGAGTAGTTTCCAGATATAGCACATGACCAAGAATGAGCAATACTACCATTTTTATCAATTAAATAAGTGGTACTGCTATTTTGTGAATTATACAATGCATACCCATCAAAAGTTTGGGCATTTAAGGTTATTAGTGAAGTGATAATCAAAGCACCTAATAATGCTAAGTAGTTAGTTTTTTTCATAAGTATATATTCTGTTAATAATTAATTAAAGTTAACTTAATATTTCTGTTTTTAGCTTAGACGACATAAAAACAATTTTCCTTCGTTTGAAAGAAAAAATCTTTAACTCTCAAATATATACTACGAAAAACTAAAAGAATCTATGCTTGTAAAACACAAAGTTTACTTTCTCCATCTACCTCAACCTTAACTAACCCTTGCTTATTTAAACCTTTCATTCCTTTATCCCACTGTTTTCCACTCAAACCTGCGGCAGATTTAAGTTCTCCTAACTCCATTCTTTCAGCTTTTTTCATAATTTCAAAAATGGTTTTTTCAGCTTCGGTTAATTCCAATGCTTTCTTCTCTGGTTTCATTTGCGGAAACAACAACACCTCTTGTATGCTCTGATTATTAGTCAAATACATTATCAGTCTGTCCATACCAATACCCAATCCTGATGTAGGTGGCATACCGTACTCTAAAGATCTTAAAAAATCATAATCAATAAACTGACTAGCTTCATCATCCCCTCTTTCTGCTAGTTTTAACTGCTCCTCAAAACGTTCTTTTTGATCTATTGGGTCATTTAATTCAGTATAAGCATTTGCTACTTCTTTACCGCAAACCATTAACTCAAAACGCTCTGTTAAACTTGGGTCATCTCTATGTTCTTTACATAAAGGAGACATCTCTTTTGGATAGTCCGTAATAAAAGTTGGCTGTATGTAATTCCCTTCACACTTTTCACCAAAAATTTCATCAATTAACTTTCCTCTTCCCATTGTATCATCAACCTCTATCCCGTTTGATTTACACCAAGCAGCTAGTTCTTCTTCACTTTTATCATCAATATCAAAACCAGTAAAATCAATGATTGATTGACGCATCGTAACTCTTTTATAAGGAGCTTTAAAATCCACTTTATGCTCTCCAAACGTAGCTTCTGTGGTTCCATTTACTTCTTTAGCACAGAACTCTAATAAGTTTTCAGTAAACTCCATCATCCAATTGTAATCCTTGTAAGCCACGTATATTTCCATAGCTGTAAACTCAGGGTTATGAGTTCTATCCATCCCTTCATTTCGGAAGTTTTTAGAAAATTCATATACTCCTTCAAATCCACCAACAATTAGCCTTTTTAAATACAATTCATTTGCAATACGCATATATAATGGAATATCTAAACTATTGTGATGTGTTACAAATGGACGAGCAGCAGCACCTCCAGCTATTGGTTGTAGCACTGGTGTTTCAACTTCAAAATATCCTTTATCATTAAAGAAACTACGCATTGCATTAAACAACTTTGTTCTTTTAATAAAAACCTCCTTAACATGTGGGTTTACCACCAAATCAGCATAACGCTGACGGTAACGCATTTCAGGGTCAGTAAATGCATCATGCACATTCCCTTCACTATCCGTTTTTGGTAATGGTAATGGTTTTAAAGATTTACTTAATAAGTCAAACTTCTTAACTCTAACACTAATTTCTCCAACTTTAGTTTTAAATAATGTTCCCTCTATCCCAATAAAATCACCAATATCCAATAACTTTTTATACACTTCATTATACAATGTTGTGTCTTCTCCATCACAAATTTCATCTCTGTTAAAATACACCTGTATTCTTCCTTCACTATCTTGCAATTCAGCAAAAGAAGCTTTTCCTTGGTTTCTTCTACTCATTAATCGCCCAGCAATTACAACTTCCTTTCCTTCCTCAAAATTTGCTTTGATATCTTTACTTAAAGCATTTACAGGGTATAATGCCTGTGGGTAAGGGTTAATACCTAATGCTCTTAATTTATTAAGAGACTCTCTTCTAACTAATTCTTGTTCGGATAATTGCTGACTCATTGTTTTATTTTTAATGAGTGCAAAAGTAAAAAAAGAATTTGATGTTTTGTTAGAAGACAGAAGGGAGAAGATAGAAGAAATTTCTTTCCTCTTCCATCTGCCGTCTTCCATCCTTTGCCTACTTTTGAAACATGATTTTAACTGATACACATACACACTTATACTCCTCTCAATTTGATGAGGATAGGTCTGAAATAATTCAAAATGCAATAAATAAAGGAGTTTCAAGATTGTTTTTACCCAATATTGACAGTAACTCTATTGATGGAATGTTAGCTTTAGAAAACGAATTTCCTAACAACTGTTTTGCTATGATGGGACTACATCCATGTTCAGTTAAAGAAGACTATAAAGAAGAATTAGTAATAGTAGAAAAACATTTGAATAAACGTGATTTCTGTGCTATAGGTGAAATAGGCATCGATTTATATTGGGATAAATCTACTTTAGCTATTCAACAAGATGCTTTTAGAACACAGATTAATTGGGCTAAAGAAAGAAATTTACCTTTTGTTATTCATTGTAGGGACGCTTTTGATGAGATTTTTGAAATTATGGATGAACTAAATGATGATAAAATGAGAGGAATATTTCATTGCTTTACTGGAAGTATAGAACAGGCCAACCATATAATTAGTTATGGCGGTTTTAAATTGGGCATAGGAGGAGTTGTAACTTTTAAAAATGCTGGGTTAGATAAGGTTGTAGAACAAATTGATACAAAACACCTAGTTTTAGAAACAGATTCGCCTTATTTAGCCCCAACACCATATAGAGGAAAACGAAACGAAAGTAGTTACTTGATAAACATTGCTGAACGAGTGAGTGATTTACATCAAATTAGTTTAAAAGAAGTTGCAAAAATTACTACTACAAACTCTAAGGAAGTGTTTGGATTTTAAGTTACATTTGTTTGACTATAGTTCGACAAGCTCACTATGACAAATATTTTTCTTTGTCTCTTTGAGTTTATCGAAGAGTAAAAAGAAAAATGAGTTCAATACTACTTATATATACTGGCGGAACCATTGGTATGGTTAGGGATGAAGAAACAAATGCTTTAAAAGCCTTTGATTTTGATTCTTTAATTAAAGAAATACCTGAAACAAAAAAATTCGCCCACGATATAGCAGTTCATTCATTTGATGTGCCTATAGATTCATCAAATATGCGACCTGACAGTTGGTTAGAAATTGCTGAAATTATATATAACAACTATAAAATGCATGATGGCTTTGTAATATTACATGGCTCAGATACAATGGCATATACTGCTTCTGCTTTAAGTTTTATGCTAGAAAACTTAAGTAAACCTGTTATTTTAACGGGTTCTCAATTACCTATTGGAGAAGTTAGAACAGATGCAAAAGAAAATCTATTAACCGCTATTGAATTAGCTTCTACTTACAAAAATGGAAAAGCCGTAGTTCCAGAAGTTTCCATTTATTTTGAATACGATTTATATAGAGGAAATAGGTCTACTAAATCTAATGCTGAAGATTTTGAAGCTTTTACTTCTCCTAATTATGATGTTTTAGCACAAGCAGGAGTGTCATTAAAGTTTAATAAAAATGCTATTTACAAAGCAAACGATAAAGACTTAATCTTAAATAAGTTTTTAGATAATAACATTGCTACAATAAAAATGTTTCCTGGAATAACTGAACAATATTTGTTTGCGGTTATGAATACCCCAGGGTTAAAAGCAATTGTTATTGAAACTTTTGGTTCAGGAAATGCCTCTACCGAAATATGGTTTATTGATTTATTAATTGAGGCCATAAGCAGAGATATTATAATCTTAAATATTAGCCAATGTGAAGGCGGTACTGTTAGTCAAGGTAAATACGAAACTAGTTCAACTATGAAAAAAATTGGAGTTATAAGTGGTAGAGATATGACTTATGAAGCTGCTGTAACCAAGTTGATGTATCTCTTAGGTACAGGTTTACCTCTTTCAAAAATTAAAGCGTTATTGGAAGAAGATTTAAGAGGAGAAGTTACTATTTAAACCCCACCAACAAAGAAATACAACCACTTTGTGTAAACTGAGCAAGTTTATTTTTTTGCTCTTCTTTGGGAACTGAAATTTGGATAATTAATTGTTGTGTATTTTCAACCTTAAAATCCCAAGAAGGATTAGCCTCCCCCTCTTCACTTGAATATAGTATTTTTCTTGTTTTATCTAAAACCTTAAATTTTACCTTCCCTAAAGTTTCTTGAGAACAAGCTATAATTCGATATTCTTTCCCTGCATTAAAAGTCATTTCAATATCGGCAGTTTCTCCTGCATTAAAAATTGCACTTGTTAATTGTCCATTATGAATAAAAGGTGTTAATGCTGGTAAACATCTTTTCTTTGTAAAACTTTTACATTGTGCATAACTGG
>CBDUPT010000073.1:0-9047 GCA_965369165.1 uncultured Flavobacteriales bacterium
ATAAAAGTCCATACTAATTGGTTCTTGTGTGGCATCAGCATCAACTGATGAACCATCCATTAAAGCGTAATCGCCTTTTACTTCTGTTCCATCACTTACTCTCCACTCGTCTCCACCTTCATATATTGCATTGTTTGGGCATTCTGGCTCACATGCTCCACAGTTTATACATTCATCTGTTATTATAATTGCCATTGCTTTACTATTTAATGTTTGTAATTTTGCACAAAGATAAATAAAATGAATTTAGAAAAAAGAATAAACGCCTTTGTAAAACTTGGATTATTTTTAAATCAATTTAAAAATGGACAACAAAATGGTTCTGTTCAAGATTTAAACGAACGTTTTTATGCTGATTTTGATGAGCTAATTTATAGACAAAAGTCATTTAATGGCTGGTTTGAAAGAGAAAATGTATTGTTGGCTATTGATGAAATTGCAAATTCATTAACTCATAAAAATTTATCTGAATGGGTATCAGAATATACTTTTAATGAGGTTGCGGATAAAACTATTGGAGTTATAATGGCTGGAAATATTCCTATGGTTGGGTTTCATGACTTTTTAAGTGTTTTAATATCTGGTAATAAGGTTAAGGCAAAATTGTCATCAGATGATGCAACATTATTACCAATGGTTGCTAGAATCTTAATTATGATTGAGCCAAGTTTTGAGGAGAAAATATCCTTTGTAGAAAAATTAGAAAATTTTGATGCGGTTATTGCTACTGGTAGTAATAACACATCTCGATATTTCAAACAGTATTTTGGAAAGCACCCTCATATTATTAGACGAAATAGAAATTCTGTAGCTATTATACATCAAGATGATGCTTTAGAGGATTTAAAACCTTTAGCATCAGATATATTTCAATACTTTGGTTTAGGTTGTAGAAGTGTTTCTAAACTTTATATTCCAAAAGGTTATAGGTTGGATACTATTTTTGAAGCTTTTTATAATTATAAAGATGTCACAAATAACAATAAGTATGCAAATAACTACGATTACAACAAAGCTGTTTACTTATTGGGAGATAATGAATTGTTAGATAATAACTTTTTATTACTAAAACCGGATGAGAGTTTAGCTTCGCCTGTAGGGGTTTTGCACTATGAGTTTTACGAAGACACAGAATGGTTAAAAAGTCATTTAGAGGAAATAGAAGAAGATCTGCAGTGTATAGTTTCTAGTAAAAACACATCTATTGAAACATTTAATTTTGGAGAAGCACAATGCCCAACACTAAATGATTATGCTGATGGTGTTGATACTATTAATTTTTTAATAAACTTAAGTTAGTTTTTTGATTGAATGACCTTGTGAACTGGTGTATTATTGATGTAACTATCAGTCCATGCTATGAAATCAAAAAAATGTAAAGCAATTGCTTCATCAGGATTCTTAAGATTTATCAGTCCTAACCCATTCGCTTACGTTAGAGGTACCAAATCTAACGCTAGGTTTAGGTAAATCTAAATAATTAGAACTACTTTTCATACATTTACAATATGTGTGGTATTGTTGGTATAGTAACAAAAAGTAAAGAGCAATTAGCTTGTATAGATTCTGCTACACAAACTCTTATTAAAAGAGGCCCAGACAATCAAGCAACTCAACAGTTTTCAGATTTAGCTTTAGGACATGCACGTTTGTCAATTATTGATAGAAGTGAAAGTGCTAACCAACCATTTACAGATAAGAGTGAGAGATATACCATAGTATTTAATGGAGAAATATATAATTATAAAATTTTAAAACAAGATCTTTTAAATGATGGAATTGAATTTGTTACTGATTCTGACACTGAAGTTCTTTTAAGTTTATATATAAAATATGGAGAAGACTGCCTAGAAAAACTTAATGGGTTTTTCTCTTTTGCAGTTTTTGACAAGCAAGAAAAAAGTTTGTTTATTGCTAGGGATCGAATGGGAATTAAGCCTCTGTTGTATTATTTTAATGGAACAGACTTTATTTTTGCATCAGAATTAAAAGCTATATTGAAATTTAAGGTCAGTAAACAGATAGATCAAGTTAGTTTATTCAATTATTTGCAGTTTAACTATATACCAACTTATAAAAGTATTTTAACTAATATTTCTAAATTAAAACCTGGTCACTTTATCAAGATTGATAATGTTTCAAATCTTGATAATATTGTTGAAAATCAGTACTATGAAATACCTTTTAATGAGAAAGAAACAATTGTAAAAAATGCTTTTAATTATGAAAAGTCGAAGGAGATGCTTCGTAATTTATTAGATGAAGCAGTTCAGAAACGATTGGTAGCTGATGTGCCTATAGGAACTTTTTTGAGTGGAGGTATTGATTCGTCAGTAATTAGTGTTTTGGCAAAACAGCATAAAACTGATTTAAATACATTTAGTATTGGTTATGCAGATGAACCTTTTTTTGATGAGACAAATTATGCAAATGCAGTTGCTAATAAGATAGGTAGTAAACATCATGTATTTAAGCTTACAAATGATGAGTTATATGAAAATCTTAATGATATTTTAGATTACATTGACGAACCGTTTGCAGATTCTTCAGCAATTGCTGTGTACTTATTAAGTAAGTATACTAGAAAGCATGTTACAGTAGCCCTTTCTGGAGATGGAGCTGATGAAATGTTTTCTGGTTATAACAAGCATATGGCAGAGTATAAGGCTAGGCATCCAGGTATTAAAGAAGGGTTAGTAAAGAATGCTTATCCTATTTTAAAAAAATTACCAAAGTCTCGAAATTCTAAATTAACAAATTTAAATAGGCAGCTGCATAAATTTAGCTTAGGTGCTAATCTTACTAACAAAGAGCGATATTGGCGTTGGGCATCAATATTAAACGAGGAGAAATCGAATTATTTATTAAAAGAAGAGTTAGTTTTTAATCCTCAACGATTAAGTGATACTGCTTTTGAATATAAAAAACGTAAAGATGAATTATTACGTTTTATCCGTAAAGAGGGAGATCTAAATGATGTTTTATATACTGATATGCAAATGGTTTTAACTAATGATATGTTGCGTAAGGTAGATAGTATGAGCATGGCTAATAGCCTAGAAGTACGAACTCCATTTTTAGATCATAAAGTAGTGAATTTTGCATTTAATTTGCCACGGGCATTTAAAATAAATGCGGATATGAAGAAGAAGATATTGCAAGATACGTTTCAGAATGATTTACCTTCAGAAGTTTATAATAGACCTAAACAAGGGTTTGAAGTGCCTTTGTTAAGTTGGTTTAGGAATGAACTTAAAGATAAAATTGATAATGATTTGTTAAGTGATGAGTTAATAGAAGAACAGGGTATTTTCAACCCATCAGCTATTCAGGCATTAAAAACGCAATTATACAGTAATAATCCTGAAGACGTTCATGCAACCATTTGGGCATTAATTGTGTTTAATAGTTGGTGGAAAAAATATATTAAAGATTAAGTTAAGTGAGTAAGAAGATAAAAGTTTTAAGAATTATTAATAGATTTAATCTAGGTGGACCTACATATAATGCAGCTTATTTAACAAAGTATTTGTCAGATGATTTTGAAACTCTTTTAGTTGGTGGTGAAAAATATGAGGAAGAAGAGAGTTCCGAATTTATTTTAGAAAACTTAGGGATTCAGCCTGTTGTAATTCCAGAAATGAAACGAAGTGTTAATCGTAAAAATGATACGATTGCTTACCGTAAACTAAAAAAAATAATAAAGGATTTTAAACCAGACATTGTTCATACACACGCTTCTAAAGCTGGAACTTTAGGACGATTGGCAGCAAGTAAATTGAATGTTCCAATAGTTGTACATACTTTTCATGGACATGTTTTTCATTCTTATTTCGGAAAAACAAAAACTAGTTTTTATAAAAATATTGAACGTTATTTAGCTAAAAAATCAACAAAAATTATTGCAATAAGTGATATTCAAAAGAAAGAATTGTCTCTTGAGCATAAAATTTGTAAACCTAAAAAAATAGAGGTTGTTCCTTTAGGGTTTGATTTGTCACGCTTTCAAGAGGGTTTGGTCGGTAAAAGAAATTCATTTAGGAAGACATATAAAATAGCAAGTGATGAAGTTGCTATTGGTATTATAGGGAGATTAGTTCCTATAAAGAATCATAGCATGTTTGTAAATGCTGTGAGTCAAGTTGTTCAAAAAACTACTAAAAAAGTTCGTTTTTTTATTATTGGAGATGGAGAAGAAAAGTTTCAGATAAAAAGCTTATGTAAGGAAAAATCTATTGATTATGTTGAATGGAATGAGAAACAAGAAGAAGCAACAGTAACATTTACATCATGGATTAAAAATGTTGATTGGGCAAATGCTGGATTGGATATTGTTGTTTTGACATCTCTAAACGAAGGGACTCCTGTTAGTTTGATAGAAGCTCAAGCTAGTAATAAACCTATAGTAACAACCAACGTTGGAGGTGTTAAAAACGTTATTAAGGAGAATGTTACAGCTTTTGTAGCTGATGTTAATGATTTAGAAATTTTTGTTAGCAGTTTATTAAAACTAATTGAAGATGAAAATTTAAGAATAACAATGGGTGCTGAGGGTTGGAGCTTTGTTCAGCAAAAATATAGCTACCATAGATTAGTAAATGATGTTGAGCAATTGTATAATAGTTTATTAAAGCTTAAATAATTAGGCTTAATTACGTAGATTTTAATAGATTTGTTGGAATATAAAGAAACTTTATAATGAGATTAAATAAAATCAAACAATTGTTGATCGTGTTATTATTACTGTCATTAGGTGCGTGTAATTATAATTCAAGTGTAATGATGAAAACTGGTAAGGATTATGAGTTTGATACTCCTCCAACTCAAAGAGAGGCTGAGTATGTTATCTCAGCAAGTGATATAATAGAGTTTAAGCTTTATACTAATGATGGTAGTATGTTAGTTGATTTAACTGCTATTAATGAAACACAAGGGAGAATTGTAAATCAAGTAAGCCCCCAATATTTGGTTGAATTTAGTGGTGTTGCTAGATTTCCAATAATTGACACATTAATGGTACAGGGCAAAACAGTTAGAGAATTAGAAATGCTTTTAGAAAATGAATATTCTAAATATTATATAAAGCCTTTTGTTCAAGTTCGCGTTGTTAATAAAAGAGTTACAGTATTTCCTGGAGGAAGTGGTTCAGCCAAGGTTGTTCCATTAACTAATAATAATATGAGATTAATTGAAGCGTTAGGTGCTGTAGGGGGATTAACAAACTTAGCTAAAGCTAAACGAGTAAAATTGGTTCGAGGGGATTTGAAAAATCCTCAAGTATTTTTGTTTGATTTCCGATCAATAGAGGGGTTGCAACAATCAGACTTTGTTCTACAAGCTAATGATATAATCTATGTTGAACCGAGATCTGATTATCTTCAACAGATAATTAGAGATGTTGCGCCAGTGATAAGTCTAGTTGCTAGTACTTTAACATTGTGGTTAATAATAGATAATCGAAGAAACCCTTAATTGAATGAATGAGGAATCTAGAGAAGATAGTTTAAGAAACGAAAAACTTAGAAAAAGGTCAAATTTCAACACTGAATCTGATCCTATTTTATTTTTTCATTTATTAAGAAAGAATTTGCTATGGTTTCTTTTAATCATTGGAGTATCTGTAAGTTCAGTCATTGTTTATTTAAGGTATACTACACCTATTTATGAGTCTAAGCTAGTTTTTCAGGTTGGGTCAATCAATACTGCAAATCAGGTTTTAGATGTAAATGACTTTCATGAAAGAAATGATTTAGCCAAGGATGTAGAGATTTTAAAATCGAAACTTCTTTTTATAAGAGCCTTAAATCGTTTACCACTAGATGTTACATATTATAATCAAGGTGAAATATTAGATTATGAGCTTTATACATCTTCACCAATAAAAGTAGATTATGAAATTTTAGATTCAACTATTTTAGGGAATCGATTTTATTTAGAGTTTTTAGAAGATGATAAGTTTTCAATTAAACTGAATGAGTCTGAATTGGGTACATATTCTTTTAATCAGACTATCAATAGTTCTAAAGTTAGATTTTCGATAATAAAAACAACTTATCAGACTGATATTGATAGGGATATGTACTTTATTATTAACGATTTTGAAACTTTAACTAACGATTATATATCTAGGTTGACAATATTTCCATTAAATAATAATGCTAAAACGATAAATATTTCTTTTCAGGATAATAATCCAGTAAAAGCAAGAGATATTGTTACTTCTGTGGCTGATGAATATATTTCTTACGATATAGAAGAGCGAAGTAAAAGTTCTAAAAAGGCACTTCAATTTATTGATGACCAATTAGACACCTATTATAATAAAGTAAAAAAATCTGAAAATGTTATACAGGATTTTCAGAAAAACAATAATTTTTCTTCAATAGATAAATCTCAAACTTATTATGACAGAAGTAATAAGTTAGATAATGAATTAATAGATATTGATTTACAACAATCTGTTTTAGGAGAGATTAAAAAAACGATATCATTAAATCCTAAAAATATTGATGTGTATGAGTTGTTGCCAATTTTAGCAGGAACAGAATATGCAGGTGGGATAATGTCTTTAATTACAAGCTTAAAGGAATACTTAATTGAGAAAGAAAATTTACAGTTTAATGTTACTAAAGATAGTGAGGTGATTAAATCTTTAGACCATAAAATTGAGATTCAAAAGAAAGTTCTTTTTGAAAGTATCAACTCATCAATTAGTAAGCTTATTGCAAAACGGAAAGAGGTTTTATCAAAAGTTAGGGATGTTGAAAATAAATTTTTAAGTGTTCCTGCACAAGAATTGGAATATGCACGATTACAAAGAGTGTTGTCAATTGATGAAAAGTTTTTTACTCTCCTAATGGAAAAAAGGACAGAGTATTCAATATCTGATGCGGGTTTTGTTTCTCAACATACTATTTTAGATAAAGCTACAACTCCTTCTGTTCCAGTCTTTCCGAATAAAAAAATATTTATATTGTTTGGAGTTATAATTGGGTTAGTATTGAGCCTAGTTTTATTACTAGCAAAGTATATTCTTAAAAATACAATTTCTTCAGTTGATGAAATTATTAGACAATCATATGCTCAAATAAGTGTTTTGGGAATAGTTCCAAGATATAAAAAAGATATCCCTGTTTCGCAGTTGGTTGTCAATAATAACCCCAAAGCTATAATTTCTGAAGCTTTTAGAGCAATTCGTTCAAATATGCAGTTTATATCTGGGGAAGAGGGAAAGAAATTATTAGCTGTTACTTCAACAATATCTGGAGAGGGAAAAACCTTTTGTGCTATTAATATTGCAGGGATTATAGCTTTTTCTGGTAAGAAAGTTATCATATTAGATTTAGATATGCGTAAACCTAAAATTCATTTAGGTTTTGGAGTTGAAAACAATGTTGGGATGAGTACATTACTAATTGGTCAGGCTAGTATTTCTGAGTGTGTTCACAATAGTGAGCAAGAGGGGTTGGATTTTATTACTTCAGGACCTGTCCCTCCAAATCCTTCTGAGCTTATAATTAATGGAAAGTTGGATGTTATTATTGAGGATTTAAAGAAAGAATATGATTTTGTAATTATTGATAATCCTCCAATAGGTTTAGTTTCAGATGCAATGGAAGTCCTTAAAAAAGCAGATTATCCAATTTATGTATTTAAAAATGAATATTCTAAAAAATACTTTGTAAATAACGTTGATCGGCTAATTCTTGATAATGGTATAAAAAATCTTTCAGTTATTTTAAATAGTGTTGAAACTGGAAAAAACTCTTATGGAGGTGGTTATGGCTATGGTTATGGTGGCGGTTACGGTTATGGTGGTGGCTATGGTTATGGTTATGGAGGATATTATGAGGATGAACCTAAAGAACGTAATGGATTGTTGAGTAGGTTGTTTAGCTGAAATAAATAAATGTTTATGAATTTTTTAAAAACAGAGATAGAGGGATTGTTAATTCTTGAACCATTAGTTTTTTCTGATAACAGGGGATGCTTTTTTGAATCATATTCTAAAAATAAATTTTCAGAATCTGGTATAGATACTGTTTTTGTTCAAGATAATCAATCAACATCCAAGAAAGGGGTTTTGAGAGGTTTACATTTTCAAAATCCACCTTATGCTCAAGCAAAATTAGTTAGTGTAATTAAGGGTGCAGTATTAGATGTTGTTGTTGATATTAGAAAAAAATCACCTACTTATGGGCAGCATGTTGCTGTAGAATTATCTGATGTTAATCGAAGAATGTTATATGTCCCAGAAGGTTTTGCTCATGGTTTCCTTTCTTTAGAGGATGATACTGTTTTTGCTTACAAATGTTCAAATTTTTATCAAAAAGAGAGCGAAAATTCTTTGTTATGGAATGATTCAGTTTTAAATATTGATTGGGGAATTGAACATCCAATTCTGTCTGATAAAGATATGATGACACAATCGTTTAATGGTTTTAATAGCCCTTTTTGCTAAGTGTTATTTTCTTGGAAACACATATTATTTTTTTGTGGGGCTTTATTATTTTCCTTATTGATTAATAGCATTATGTTAAGGTTTGTTAAAACCTTAGGGGTGCGAAACCAAGAAAATATTGAAAGGTGGAGTGATCAGGTTAAGCCAGCTATTGGAGGGCTTGGTTTCTATATAATATTTTTACTTTCAATTACTTTACATCAATTTATTTTTTCATATGAAGCGAGTCTTATAGATTTTAGGTTTACTGGTATAATAGGGGCTACTTCATTGGGTTTTCTTATGGGGTTGGCTGATGACGCTTACAATACTCGTCCAATATTGAAATTTTTAACACAAGTACTTTGTGGAGTAATATTGATTTATTCAGGAACTTGTATCGATATTTTTGAGAGTGATCTTTTGAATTATGGATTTACACTTATGTGGGTTGTTGGTTTGATGAATTCTATTAATATGCTCGATAATATGGATGGGATAACCTCGACCGCTTCAATTTTTATTATCCTAACAGTTTTAGGAATTTCAATTCCATTTTCTTTTACAGATAATGTTTATTTATTTTTAATGATAACTGTCCTGGGAT
>CBDUPT010000074.1:0-9025 GCA_965369165.1 uncultured Flavobacteriales bacterium
CCGTAAATGAACATGTGTCATTTCCAAATGCATTTGACGCATAAAAAGTATTAGTCGTTGTTCCTACTGGAAAAGTAGACCCACTTGCTAACCCAGCTATTTGTGTCGTAGATATTGGTGCTCCAGCATATGAGATAATTACTTGACCATCTCCAGCTTGAAAACCTTGTGTATGTATGATGCTAGTTGCTGAAGGGTCGGTATAACTACTGCCTCCACCAGCTCCTCCAAAACAAGAACCACCGCCACCATAATATCCTGAGCCACCGCCACCGCCACCAGCACCATCTCCACCACCATTACCTCCAACTCCAAGTTGTCCAGCAGTTGTATATGTTGGGCATGAACAACAAGCAACTCCAGCTGCTCCTCCAGCAGAAGGTGTTCCTGCTTTTCCTCCAGAGTTAGGCCAACTTGTCCAAGGAGTTCCAGCAACTGCGGTTAATCCTCCTCCTGCACCACCTGCATAAGAACTTGCATTAGTAGTGCCTCCCGCACCACCACCACCACCAGAAACAACAATTCTGTCATTTAAAGTAGTCCCATTAAGTCGAATATCAGAAGCTCCTCCACCTGTTCCTGAAGTGCCACCTGAATTATAAGAATGAACACCTCCGCCTCCATCAAATGGATCTACTGGGTGGCTTCCTGAATTAATCCCTTGCTTTCCTACATAAATATTCAATGTAGCTCCAGGTGTAACTGAAATTGAGCCCTGAACTCTTCCACCACTTCCTCCTGCTGCGGTAGATTGATCTCCTCCTTTTGCACCCCTAACATCAAAATCGATAGATGTTACACCAGCTGGCACAGTCCACACTTGAACTGCTCCAGTATAGTTAAAGGTTTGAGAACCTGTTGAACACGAATCAATACCTTGTGGAGACGGGTAGGTTACAACAGCGTCACAATTCCCAGCATCATTGTTTACCGAAATATTAGTTGGACAAGTTATTGTTGGGCACTGTGCATTTACTGTAATTACAACAAAAACAGTTATAACCCCTAGGGATAATTTTAGTAAAGATTTTTTCATAAAGTTTAAAATTTGATTTGTAATTCCTCGAATGTAGAATAATAACTTCTTTATTCCAACATTTTAAGAATGATTTTAAAAATGAATATTACTTTTGCAGCATGGCAACAAACGAAGACAATCTAAAAAAAATTATCTCCCACGCTAAAGAGTATGGGTATGTATTTCAATCAAGTGAAATTTATGACGGGCTTTCTGCTGTATATGATTACGGACAGATGGGGAGTGAGTTAAAGAAAAACATTAAAGACTATTGGTGGACTGCAATGGTGCAAATGCACGAAAACATTGTTGGTTTAGATGCTTCTATTTTTATGCACCCCACTACTTGGAAAGCCTCTGGTCATGTTGATGCTTTTAGCGACCCATTAATTGACAATAAAGACTCAAACAAAAGATACCGTGCTGATGTTTTAATTGAAGAGCATGTAGAGAAAATTCGTTTAAAAACAGAGAAAGATGTTGCCAAAGGTATTAAGCGTTTTGGTGATGATTTTGATGAAGAACAATTTAGAGCTACCAATCCAAATGTATTAAGAAATCAGGCAAAAATTGATGATATTAATGCTTGTTTTAAAACGGCCATGGATAATGACGATTTAGTTGCTGTAAAAGCTTTAATTGAAGATTTAGGAATTGCTTGTCCAATTAGCGGAAGTAAAAATTGGACAGATGTTAAGCAGTTCAACTTAATGTTTAGCACTGAAATTGGTTCTGTAGCTGATGCTGCAAATACTATTTATTTAAGACCCGAAACAGCTCAAGGTATTTTTGTAAATTACTTAAATGTGCAAAAAACGGGTAGAATGAAAATACCTTTTGGTATTGCACAAATTGGAAAAGCATTTAGAAATGAAATAGTTGCGCGTCAGTTTATTTTTAGAATGCGTGAATTTGAACAAATGGAAATGCAATTTTTTGTTCGACCAGGGGAAGAAATGAAATGGTACGAATACTGGAAAAATGAACGTGTTAAATGGCATCAATCTTTAGGAATAGATGAAAAATATTACCGCTTTCACGACCACGTAAAATTGGCTCATTATGCTAATGCTGCTTGTGATATTGAATTTGATTTCCCTATGGGGTTTAAAGAATTAGAAGGAATTCATTCTAGAACAGATTTTGATTTAAAGCAACACGAAGAACATTCTGGTAAAAAATTACAATACTTTGACCCAGAAATAAATGAAAGTTATGTGCCTTATGTTGTAGAAACTTCTGTTGGGTTGGACAGAACTTTCTTAGCAATATTATCGGCAGCTTATACTGAAGAAAAATTAGAAAACGATAGTGAAAGAGTCGTCCTTAAACTTCCTGCATTTTTGGCTCCTGTTAAAGCTGCAATTATGCCTTTAACTCGTAAAGATGGTTTGCCAGAAAAAGCAAGAGAGATTTTAAATATTTTAAAGTACGATTTCAATTGTCAGTATGATGAGAAAGATTCTCCTGGTAAACGCTACAGAAGACAAGATGCTATAGGAACACCATTTTGTGTTATGGTAGACCACCAAACACTAGAAGACAATACTGTTACTGTTAGAGATAGAGATACTATGGAGCAAGTAAGAGTTGCTATTAATGATCTAGAAAACATTTTAAAAGCTAAAACCAACTATAAAAGTGCTTTAGCTTAAAGAATATAATGGTTCATATTAAAAGAGCGTGAATATATTCACGCTCTTTTTTATTTCTTTTTACACGTACTAATTTTAAATGGAGCATAAAGCGGACAAAAACTAAAAACACTAGTTAACAAAAATATTGCTCCCAACACTAATAATAAATACCCAAATACACCTTCAACTGTTCCAGTAAAAAACAAAATTGAAAATGCTATTGCTATAATTACTCTAATTATTTTATCAATAACTCCCATATTCTTTTTCATAACTCTTTTTTAACGTACATTTCAAAAATACACCCATAGAAACAAAAAAACATGATGAGAATCAGGAAATAGACATCATTTTTACATCTGATATTCAGCGTAATAGCAAATTAAGTTAGCTTTCTTTTGGAAAATAGATGTATATACAGTTATTTTTGCAACAATGAATCTTAAATTACCCAATACTAAATACTATCCTTCAAAGTTTACTTTGCTTGCAATTGCATTTGCATTAATGATTTTTGTAAACTTCACATTTGCTATTCAGTATGTTAATTTAAGTAACTTTAACATGACCTTAAACGAAATTGTTGAAGAGGAAGAAAAAGAAGAGCATAGAAATGATTTATTAGATGATTTAGTGAATAATACTAATGTAATCAGTTTAATTAATCATGATTTAAGAAAAGAACCTCTTCTTTGTAAATATCATACTGATGTTTTAACCCCACCTCCAGAATTATCATAATACATTTTATTTAAATCTTTTATCTTACTTAATGGAATATCCATTTTAGGCTATAGAAGTTTTGCTATATATAGCACATCTACTACTATAACTAAAATTTAGCGTAAGCATTCATCCCCATTAATCTAAAAGATTTCTTAGAGCTATATCTAGCTCCAACAATTTATTTGTTAATCAACACTTAAACTTTATTTAAGTGTATAAAATATTGTATTATGAGTTCAACAAAAAAAGGATTTTTTTCAAATCTAAAAAACGATTTACCTGCAAGTTTAGTCGTTTTTTTAGTCGCAATGCCATTATGTTTAGGTATTGCTTTAGCATCTGGAGCACCATTATTTTCTGGTCTTATTGCTGGTATTGTAGGTGGAACTGTAGTTGCTTTAATGAGTGGTTCACCATTAGGAGTTAGTGGTCCTGCTGCAGGTTTAGCAGCAATAGTTATTACTGCTATTCCAGATTTAGGAGGTTTTGAGATTTTCCTATTTGCAGTTATAGTGGCTGGTGTTATTCAGCTTGTTTTGGGATTAGTAAAAGCTGGAATTATTGGCTATTATTTCCCTTCTTCAGTAATTAAAGGGATGCTTTCAGCGATAGGAATTATTATTATTTTAAAACAAATACCTCACGCTTTTGGGTACGATAAAGACCCTGAAGGTGATTTAGCTTTTGTTCAACCTGATGGCCAAAATACCTTTAGTGAGTTAATAAATATGATAGATTACATTAGCCCTGGCGCAGTATTAATTTCTGTCTTATCATTAGCTATTTTAATTCTTTGGGACAGGCCATTTATGAAAAAAATTAGCTTATTTAATATTATTCAAGGACCTCTGGTCGTTGTAGTTTTAGGGATAATACTCAATTTAATATTAGAAGGCACATCTTTAATGATTAGTAAAGATCATTTGGTAAAAATACCTGTTGCTGATTCTTTTGATGGTTTTTTAGGCCAATTTTCTACACCAGATTTTTCTCAATGGAACAATCCTAAAGTTTATATAATTGGAGCAACGATGGCAATAGTAGCTAGTTTAGAAACATTATTATGTGTTGAAGCTACTGATAAACTAGATCCTGACAAAAGAGTTACTCCAACTAACCGAGAATTAATAGCTCAAGGAACTGGAAATATTATTTCTGGATTTATTGGGGGTTTACCAATTACTCAAGTTATTGTAAGAAGTTCTGCTAATATTCAATCTGGAGGAAAAACTAAGGCCTCAGCTTTTTTCCATGGAATATTATTATTAGTTTCTGTAATTGCTATCCCAACTTTGTTAAACTTAATTCCTTTAGCAAGTTTAGCTGCAATATTGTTTGTTGTAGGATATAAATTAGCTAAACCAGCCATATTCAAACAAATGATTAAAATGGGTTCTGCCCAATTTATACCATTTATAGTTACCGTAATAGGTATTGTTTTTACAGATTTATTAATGGGTATAGGAATAGGTATGGCTGTTGCTATATTTTACATTTTATACAATAATTACAAAACACCTTACCATTTTAATCCTGAAACTTATAAAAAAGGAGAACCTATCTTAATTGAGCTTTCTGAAGATGTAAGCTTCTTAAACAAAGGAAGTATTCTTCAAACTCTTAATCATTTACCAAACGATAGTGAAGTTAGTATTGATGGCAGAAATGCAAAAACAATTCATCCCGATGTAATAGAAATAATTGATGACTTTAAGCAAAATGCTAAGAGTAGAAATATTACTATTAACTGTAAAGGATTTGGAGAAGATTCTGAAGATTCTAATTCTGTAAAACATTTTAAAGAAATGGTTTTAAACTAGATTATTAAATTTTAAAAACGAAACAATCATGAAAAATATATTAAAAGAAATAAGTTCAGAAAAAAAGAGAATCAATACAAAAATTCTTGATCGTTTAAAGCAAGGAAATAAACGATTTATTGATAATAAATTTAAAAATCACGATTACCATGCGCAAATTAAAGAAACAGCAAATGGCCAATACCCATTTGCAGCAGTTTTAGGTTGTATTGACTCTAGAGTACCTGCCGAAATTCTTTTTGATCAAGGTATTGGAGACATTTTTAGTGTAAGAATTGCAGGTAATTTTGTAAACGATGATATTCTTGGCAGTTTAGAGTTTGCATGTAAAGTTGCTGGATCTAAAATTATTGTAGTATTAGGACATACGTCTTGTGGAGCAATCAATGGGGCATGTGACAATGTTAAACTTGGGAAACTAACTGGGATGTTAGACAATATTTCTCCAGCAATTACTAGTGTTTATGGTAATTATCTTGACAGAAGCTCTAACAACAAACAATATGTTCAAGAAGTAGCTGACACTAATGTTAAATTAACTGTTAAAGCTATAACTGAAAGAAGTGAAATATTAAGAGAAATGTATGACAATGGTGAAATATCTATTGTTGGGGCAATGTATGATGTTGCTTCTGGAAAAGTAACGTTTAATTAATCTAAAAATAAAACTATGAAACCAATCGTAAGTATAATCATGGGCAGTACTTCTGATATGCCTGTTATGCAAGAAGCTGCTAAAATTCTTGATCAATTTGAAATTCCATTTGAAATTAATGCGCTTTCAGCTCATCGAACGCCAGAAATGGTAGAACAATATGCAAAATCATCATACAGCAGAGGAATTAGAGTTGTAATTGCAGGGGCTGGTGGAGCTGCTCATTTACCTGGAGTAATGGCAGCTATTTGTACTGTACCAGTAATCGGTGTCCCTTGTAGGTCATCAATATCAATTGATGGGTGGGATTCTGTTCTTTCTATTCTCCAAATGCCTCCTGGAATTCCAGTAGCAACTGTTGGGTTAGATGCTGCTCAAAATGCAGGGATTTTAGCTGCTCAAATAATAGGTGCAGGAGATGAAAAAACACACCAAAAAGTAATTGCCTTTAAAGAAAATTTAAAGACAAAAATTACAAAAGCAAATAATGATTTGAAGGAATATAAATTCAAGTTTAGAGTATGAAACCAATCGTAAGTATAATCATATTTACTTTTTATTGTTTTAATTCGTTTGCGCAAAACACAAATAATGAAACCGGAAATTGGTTAATGTATTTTGGGCAAAACCGGGTTTCAGATAAAATAAGTGTTCATTCAGAAGTCCAATATCGTAACCACACAGTTGTTCCAAATAATACGGAACAACTGTTATTACGAACTGGTTTGAATTATCACCTGCAAACAGCTATGATTACTTTTGGTTATGGCCATATAGGCACTCACGTTTATTTGTCTGATAAAAAGAGTCCAGAAGTAGAAGAGCATCGCATATTTCAACAATTAATTACCACAAACAAAATTGGAAGACTAAAGTTAGAACACCGCTATAGAATTGAACAACGATGGGTAAATAAAGACTATAAAAACAGAATACGTTATCGAATAATGGCATTTGTTCCACTGAATAATAAATCAATTGAAAAGGGAACTATATTTATTGGTTTATATGATGAAATATTTATGAATACCCAACAAACCTATTTTGATAGAAACAGGCTTTATGGTGCTTTAGGGTATCAATTAAACAAACTAACTGGAGTGCAAGCAGGTATGCTACATCAAGAAACAAATACTGGTGGAAAGTGGTATTTACAGCTTGCTTTAACCTTTAATACAGACTTTAGAAAGAATGATTAATTACTTCATTTCGCAATAAGCATTAGAAGATTTGGTTTGTTTTAAGCGAGCATCTTCCAATTCACATTCCTGCTCTATATCTCCAAAAGTATTTACGGATGTTCCTGGGTCTTGAATTTGATTGCTTAGGGGTAAATAGGAATATTCTCCGTCTCCAACATTACAATAACAGCTTTCTTGTTTGGAACAAGAAACAAATAAAAATGCTACAACAAATAATACTATTAAATATTTCATTTAAACCTTATTGTTTTGTCTATCCTTCAATAACACTTCGATAAACTCAGTGTGACATTTCTCAGGATGACAAAGTCTTAAACTAAATCAAATCCAATGTCTGTACGGTAATACTTTTTATCAAATTTAATGTTTTCTGCATTAGCAAACGAATGTTTTAGCGCCTCTTTAATGTCTGAGCCAAAAGAAGTTAACGCCAATACTCTTCCTCCACTTGTTACAATATTATCTCCATCTTGTTTGGTTCCAGCATGGAAAGCAATGCTATTTTCAATCGCATCAAAACCAGTCATTACTTTACCTTTTTCATAAGCTTCAGGATATCCCCCCGAAACTAACATTACTGTAGTTGCTGTTCTATTATCTACTTCAAAAGTTTTTTCTCCTAAGCTTTGGTTGCCTACTCCTATAAATAAATCTAATAAATCAGACTTAATTCGTGGTATTACAACCTCTGTTTCTGGGTCTCCCATTCTTACATTATACTCAACTACGCTTGGGTTGCCATTATCATTCATCAATCCAATAAAAATAAATCCTTTGTAATCAATTCCATCAGTTTTTAAGCCTGCAATAGTTGGTTTAACAACTTGCTCTTCTACTTTATTAATAAAAGCTTCATCAGCAAATGGTACTGGAGAAATTGCTCCCATACCTCCAGTATTTAAGCCTTTATCTCCTTCTCCTATTCTTTTATAATCTTTAGCGGATGGTAAAATTTTATAGTTTTCACCATCTGTTAATACAAAAACAGAAAGCTCTATTCCGTGTAAAAATTCTTCGATAACTACGGTTGAACTAGCTTCCCCAAACTTTCCATCAGCCACCATGTTTTTCAACTCGGTTTTAGCTTCTTCTAAATCATCTAAAATTAAAACACCTTTTCCGGCAGCCAATCCATCTGCTTTAAGTACATAAGGTGGTTTTAGAGTTTCTAAAAAAGCATAACCAGCATCCAAATTAGCATTGGTAAAACTTTGGTAAGCTGCTGTTGGCACACCATGTTTTTGCATAAACTTTTTAGAAAACTCTTTACTCCCTTCTAATTCTGCACCATCTTTTTTAGGGCCAATTACAGGAATGTTTTTCAATTGCTCATCTGCTAAAAAGAAATCATGAATTCCGTTTACCAAAGGATCTTCAGGGCCAACAACAACCATATTAACTTGTTTTTCTAAAACAAAGTTTTTTATCGATTCAAAATCGTTAACTCCAATATTTACATTGGTGCCAACTTGTGCTGTTCCAGCATTTCCTGGTGCAATATACAATTGAGATAATTTATCACTTTGAGCAATTTTCCATGCAAATGCATGCTCTCTGCCTCCTGACCCTAAAATAAGTACGTTCATTTTTTTTTACCTGTTATGTCATTTCGAGTGTAGTGAAATGGAATCGAGAAATCTTTTAATTTTTTCTCTAAAACTTACAAGATTCCTCCACGTTGGTTGGAATGACAATTAGATTACAAAAATAAAAAAACCACAACGGTAATTGAGTGAGATTAGAAAATATTTATGTGCATAACAATTTAACCGTAGAATTAAGTTATACGTATAATTATACGTTTAAATCTACGGATAAATAGCTAAGCTCCCCTTTAAAAAAGGGTTTTAAGAATTTTGTATCTTTGAAAATCTATAATGCGAATAAAGAACACTAGTGTTCTTTATTCGGATGTTATGAGCAATTCCATTGCTTCACTAGTTTTTACAACCGCGTATTTTTCAGGG
>CBDUPT010000075.1:0-9024 GCA_965369165.1 uncultured Flavobacteriales bacterium
ATTGGTAACCTGCTTCGTAATCTTTAGTTGCTACCAACTTACCATCTACAAAACATTGTAAAGTACCAGCTTCTTCTGTTTTTTTAGATGCTGAAGCATATTCAGTTAAAGCTTTTAAAGCCAACACAGTTCCTTGTGTAGAACCAAAACCTCCATAAGAACCTCTTGATGCTACTAAAAACTGAACTGCTTTATTTAATGCCACTGGATTAGGTTTATCAGATTTCAACATGGCTAAAACTGCAATTGCTGTAGTTTCAATTTGTAAAGATTTTCCACCAGAACGTGTAATTGAATGATCTGATTTAAAACTACCATCAGCTTTTTGAACCTTTAACAATTGTTTCATGATTTCAGCTTCACGCTTATCTTCAAAGTTGTTTAACGTATTACTCATCATTGCTAACTGATACCCATCATTAGATGCTTTTGCAGCTTTATATGCAGCTTCAAATTCTGTATTGATATCTTTTTGGAAACCTGCTTCAGATAAAGCATAAACAATGTATCCAGCTGTAACTTCATCACTTGCTCTACCAAATTGATCTAAAGCTCTTGGGTTTTTCTTAAATCCACCTTTACCATCTTTTCTGCTCATTATCCAGTTTGCAGTACGCTTAACCATATCGTTACTTACATCACTGTAAACATCTTTCATATCTACAAACTGCATTAATCCGTAAGCAGTTAAAGCTTCATGTCCAGGAGCAGAACCAAACCACTCGTAACCTTTCTCTTTAGTTTCGTAGCTCGTTAACTTCTTGTAACCTCTATCTAACTTTCCATCAATACTAGCTAATAATGCATCATCATCAAACCCTGTCTCGTTCATGTAGTTTAATGCCATAATGTTTGGATAGTTACTCATAGAAGTTTGCTCAAAACATCCTGAAGGCTCTCTAATGATACTTTCTATTCCTGTCATTAAATCACTTACCACATTTGGAAAGGCAGTTAGAGAAGCGACCACAGAACCATTTACAGCGTTATTAATGTTTACTGCATATTCTCCACTTAACTCTTGTCCAGAAAAAGCCATAGTTACAGGAAATCCTTTAGAACCAATTTTAATGTTTTGGTTAAAAGCATCTTTTAATCCTTTTGAGTTAAATGCTATTTGAATGTTATCTTCACCTATCTCATTTAACACTTGGTACTCTAAGTAAATAGTTTTTGTACTTCTAGCAGGTATCGTATGGCTTCCTGTTTCTACTTTTAACTCCTTAAACCCTTTTGGAGATTTAACAGTTAAATGTCCAGTTACTGCCTTATCAGTTGTGTTTTTTAACGTTAATGGTACAGAAACTAAATCTTCAAACACTACTTGATTAGGAACTTTTGCAAACATTGCAAAAGGTAATTGAGTAAAGAACGTTTTCTCTGCTCTACCAACCATTCCTACTCCAACACCTTCAACCGTTGCTCTAAAAGCACTTACATCATCATTGTTATAAAATTCAACTTTTGCTATACCGTTGTTTCCTACTGCAATATTTCCATCCCAATATATTGTTGAACGAAAATCTGTTCTTACCTCAGTAGTTAGTGAATTAGCATAGTTTGGAGCTGCAAACTCTTTTGCTCTATAATACTTAACAACAGCTTGTTGTCTATTATTACGAGCCCATCCATTAGCTACATCTTTTTTCCTAGCTTTTGCTTTCATTTCCTTTTTATCCCAAGCAAATGCAGCTACTTCTTGTTCTACTATCTCTGCATCTATATCCATCCCTTCAGCCTCATCTTCTAAAGCTATTTCTTTTTCAGCTACTTCAATATTAGCTAATTCTAAAGGCTCTTCTTCTTCCTCATTTTTCATCAATTCTTCATTATCTTCTACAATTACCATTGCATCAACAACAATATCATTATTAGGCATATCTCCCTCAATTTCAGGAGCTTGATTTGCAACCGCACCAACAGCCATTGGCATTTTAGCTCTACCACCACCTTTATTATAAGATCTATACTTATATGGTCTATATAAATGAGTTGTATAATTGTTATTATAATTACTTACATATACATATTGGTTTTGCAAGTTTGGTGCAGTAACCAATAAGTTAATAGGATTATAAAGGTCTAATGCTTTTATTAAATACCTACCGTTTTCATTAGTTTTGATTTTACGGTTAGTACCATCTTGTAAAGTAATAATAGCTCCTTTAATGGGTTTTCCTTCATTATCATAAACAATACCTCCAACAGTGGCTTTTTCTCCTTGATAAGCCATTATTGTTGTTTTCTCTTCAATAATTTCTTCCCACTTAAACCTTCTCCATCCATCAGTCATTAGTAAATAATCTAACGCTTGGTCAGCTTTTTCTTCTTTTGGATCAAAATAAAACTTTGGTTCTTCTACTTTTCCTTTAATGTCTTGCTCTAATAGTAAATTAGATAAAATGTTGCTAGACTTATCATCAGCAAAACTCAATAACTTATCATCAGCAACAGCTAAACTTAAATTTGCAGGTATTGGCAAACCTCTTTCATCAGTTACCTTAACAGTCATCTCTACTTTTTCTCTTGGTAAATACTTTTCTTTGTTAGTTACCAATTCAACATTCATTTTTTTATGCTTGTTTACAAACACTAATCGTTCTGCTCTTTCTATATCTCTACTATCAAATAATGTTATTTGAGCAACACCAATTGGGAATCTATCTAAAGGAACTTTAAATTCATTTGTACCTCTTGTAACATTAATCTCTCTAGAAAAATAGTCTTGCCCTCTTACTTGACACATTAACGACATTTTTTCATCTTCTGTAGAGTTAACCACTACCACCAAGTTATCTTTATCGTTCTCATCAACATTTAGTACCCAACCTCTTTTTAAACTTTCTGGTAATTGGTATGCTTTTTTAATTCCTGCTGGTTTTGTAATAAAAACTTTATACTCCTCACCAATTTTTGGTTCAAATTTAAATGCTCCCATCCCATTATGGTAGCTTATAAATTCTTCAATAATTTTACCCGACTTGTTTTTCACAACACCTTCAATATCAGATGGTTTACCAAATTCATCTACAGCTTTAAATCCAACACTTGTTTCTAGCCCTTCTACTAAATCACCACCTTCAGGATAAAAAGCTAAATCTATATTTCCTAAAGTAATTGGTATTGAACGTGAGATACTTTCAGTCTTACCTTCAAAATCAATCATGACATTAACTAATCCATCATTTGTAGCTAAATCTTCAGGCAATTCAAACTTAACATATGCATTACCAACATCATCAGTACTCATTTGTTTCCCTAATAACTTTTGGCCGTTTAACTGAGCTACATACTTAAACTCATATTCAGACAAAGGCATATTTTCTAAAGTGTTTAAACCTAATTTCGCGATTACCTGATCTCCTGGCCCATAAGCTTTACGTTGAAAATCTAATTTCATTTTTAAACGAGGCAACACCACTTTTTGTACTTGTATTTCTTTTTCAAAAAAAGCATTGGTGTTTTTTTGCCAGTTGGTATAAGCTTTAACTTTATAGATACCACCCATTGCATTTTTATCAATAAAAAAATCAGCATTAGCTTTTCCTTTACGAGCAATTAAATTATGCTTTTGAGATACATTACCTTTTGGATCAATTAACTCTGCATATAATATTTCACTCTTTTCTGAAGGTTTTAAATCAGTTCCATTTCTTACAAATGCACTAAACCAAATTGTTTCTCCTGGTTTATACATTGGTTTATCAAAATGAAGATAAACCCTGTCTTCAGGATTATCTTGATTATAAGTTTTAATTTTTTGTTTTAAATCTTTCAAGAATTCATTTGAAAGAATCTCTTCTGTAAAGGTTCCTGGCATTAATGACCCTAAGAATATTAAGGTAAATAAAGCCAATCCTAACTTTGTTACTTTGTTTTTGATAGATGTTTTCATGGGTATAGTTTTTTATTTTTGTCTATTAGATGTGGAGAAAATTTAAATTCCATAAAAGCATCAAATATTTTTTAATGAACTTTGTAAAATCTTTTGCTAACTTAGTTGAATGAAAAAAATAACTTTCATACCATTTCTTATTCTAACCATCATGTTTTCAAGCAATTTGAAGGCACAGAATGGCATCATCAATAAGCTTAAAAATAAATTTGTTATTTACGGTACATCTGTTACCTCTGGTGATGGTATGTCTATGGAAAAACTATCTGTTCACAAGAAACAAGCTTTACAAATTTTCAACTTTTTCAAATACACTACTTGGCCCAACTCAGACACCATAACAACATTTAATATTCAAGTTTTAGGTGATAGTGGAGATTTAGTATTGAACGAATTAAAAGATTTAGCAGACAATCTTGAAAAAACAAAAAAAGGAAAAGATCTTTTTTTCAAAATCTCAAGAGTTGATGGACTAAATGCTATTAATAACCCACAGATTTTGTATTTTGATCAGTTCTCAGACTTAAAACTCGAGGATGTTTACACTAAATTAAATGGCAGCCCAACATTAGTGGTTTCAAAAGGTTATCCTTTCGGAAAGTCTATGATTAATTTCATTGAAAAAGAAGGTGAACTACATTATGAACTTAGTGAAACTAAATGCAAAGAAGCTGGATTAAAGCTGAGTATTGTTCTAACAATGGTAGCTATTAAGTCGGAAAAAGAATGGGATAGCTTGTTAGAAAAAATGGAGGATTTAGCTGATACAGATAGTGAAACAATTAAAATTGACAAAAACGATCTAAACAAAATAATCAACGAACAAAAAAGATTATTAGTAGAGATTGAAGCTAATACAAAAAAGCTATACGCTCAAAAAGAAGCATTAAAAAAACAACAAAAAGAACTTTCAGAAAAAGAAGCTTTAATTGCAAATGCTAAAAAAGAGATTACCAAACAACAGAATTTAATTGCTGGTCAACTAAAAAAAATAGAAGTACAGCAACAAAATCTTACTAACCTTAACTCTAATGTTGTTGCCAAACAAGAAGAATTAAAGCTACAACAAAATAAATTAGAAGTTGAAAAAGAAAATTTGCTTGCTATAAAAGCAGAATATGCTGAAATTGAAAAAGAGTTAAAACTAAAACTAGAGCAAAAAGAACAGTTAGTTAATCAACAAGGTAAAACAATTAATAATCAAGTAAACGAACTATTTACTAAAGATAGTACCATTGAAGAGCAAAAGTCTATTATTTGGTTGTCTGCTATATTCTTAATAATTGTTTCAGTACTTGGAGGGTTAGCTTATAGAAGTTACCGTTTAAAAAATAAAGCCAATGCAATTATTATAGCTCAAAAAGATGAGATTGAAGAACAGCATGAAATTTTAGAAGAACAGCATAAAGAAATTACAGACAGTATCAATTATGCTAAACGAATACAAGATGCTATTCTCCCTCCTTTAAAACTGGTTAAAGGCTACATGCCAGATAGTTTTATCTTATACAAACCAAAGGATATAGTTGCTGGAGATTTCTATTGGATGGAAGGCATTAATAACCTTATTATTTTCGCTGCTGCTGATTGTACCGGTCATGGTGTTCCTGGAGCAATGGTAAGTGTTGTTTGTCATAATGCAATGAATAGGTCAGTAAAAGAGTTTATGCTAGTTAAACCTAACGAGATTTTAGATAAAACTCGTGAAATAGTGATGGAAACCTTTGAGAAAAGTGATGAGGATGTAAATGACGGAATGGATATCGCTTTATGTAGTATTAATACTGAAAGTAAAAAACTAAATTTCTCAGGAGCAAATAATGGTTTATACCTAGTTAGAAATAATGAAGTAACTCAATTAAAACCCGATAAGCAACCTATAGGAAACTACAAGGATGCCAAACCTTTTACCAATCATGAACTTAATTTAGAGAAAGGGGATGTGATATATGCCTTTTCGGATGGTTATCCTGATCAATTTGGAGGACCAAAAGGCAAAAAATTCATGTATAAGCCTTTTAGAAATTTACTTCTTGAAATCCATCAACAACCTATGGATGAACAACACAACATCCTTTTAAAAGCCTTTGAAGATTGGAGAGGTGATTTAGAACAGATTGATGATGTTTGTGTAATAGGTGTTAGAATATAATGGAACAACAATTCAACATATTTGGCCAACCACTTATACCTTGTAGTATAGAGCCTTTAACAGGATATTTCAGAGACGGGTGTTGCAATACAGACAATTCAGATCAAGGAGTTCATACAGTTTGTATTATTGCAACCAAAGAGTTTTTAACGTTCTCAAAAATAATTAGCAATGATTTATCTACTCCAATGCCAGAATGGTCTTTCCCTGGTGTAAAACCTGGTGATAAATGGTGCTTATGTGCCGAACGTTTTAAGCAAGCTTATGAGAATAATGCTGCTCCCAAGGTATTGTTAGAGGCTACTAATGAAAAAACATTAGATATTGTTGATATGGATGTATTGGTGGCTAATGCCCACTATGCAGATAAGATTTAATCTTCCTTACAATCTTCTTACCCATTTTTATTAAAGCATATCTCCAAGTTCCATGATAATTATAAGCCATATTATAATAATTAGTAAAATAACATTATAGGATTACTGACTAAACTCATTTTTTACCTAATTGATATTAACGATTTTGCATCCTTTATGTACTTCAAACTTAAAACATATATTAAACAAAGTCTTTATGGGAAACCCATAATATGGCCTTTTTTAGAAATGCTTCAAGGCTTAAAGTATGCATTAAATTACCATTATTACTATGGACTTTTAAAGGGTGAGAAAGGATTTAGTGTAAGAGAAATAAATTTGGAGTTTGCTAGCCAATGTAATTTACGTTGTCAGTTTTGTTCATTAGATCACTTAAAGCCTAAAACATTAATTACTCCAGAAATATTAGAGAAATTTTTAAAAGGATTTATAACTGATAAGCGCTACCGAAAAATTAAACGTATCAACCTTTACAATGGTGGTGAAGTTTTATTACACCCTAAGCGCCTTGAATTATTAGAGTTAATTAAAAAGTATAAAGACATTGCTAAGAAGCATAACTATCGCTTTCCTGAAATACATTTATTAACTAATGGAATGCTATTACGTGAGAAATTAGCTGAAGACATTATAAAAATTGATGTGGTTGATTTATTAGGAGTTAGTTTTGATGGTGGCACTCCAGAAGCGTTTGAAGAAATGAGAACCAATGCTAAATGGCCACTGTTTTACACAAACATTAAAGCTTTTGATAAAATCAGAAAAAAATACAACAGTAAAGTTAAAATGAGTGCTATTAGCTGTATTCCTGGAGATAAACCAAGAAGTATAAAGTGGATGCACCCAGAATTTAAAGAAATTTATCAGTTATTAGACTGGTATGAATTAAGACGTTTACATAACTGGGCGGGCAACATTGAAGAAATTGAAATACCAATTAAAAAACATAAAATTGGGTGTACATTACTTATGGAACAAATGGTGCTCCTTCCTAATGGAGATGTAACTATTTGTTGTAATGATTTAAACTCAGAAGCTGTAATTGGTAATATTTTAAAAACCGACTTAATTGACATTTACAACAGTAAAACTCGTATGAGATATTTATATCTACATCTAAAAGGTAGAAAAAATGAAATAGACTTCTGTAAAGGTTGTGAGACTTTCTAAAATCTTAAATGTTCTAAATCTTGAGTCTTTGATATAGTAATTTTACTACCTTTAATATAGATTAAGCCTTCATCTTTAAAATCTGACAAAGTTCTAATTACAGTTTCTGTAGAAGTCCCTACTATACTAGCTAGTTCATTTCTACTAATAGCTATTTCAAAATCGTTAACCTCATTATTTTGATATTTTTTCTGCAAGTTAACCAACGCATCGGCTACTCTTTTACGAACAGAATCATAAGCTAAGTTTAATAACTTTTCTTCTTTTTCTACAACATTATGGGCTAACATTTTTATAAAACGATTAGATACATCTCTATTTTTAAATAACAATTCTAAAAAATCTTCTTTAGGAATTTTTAAAATCTCTGTTTCACTCATCGCTTCTGCAGTTTCAATATAGTCTTCCCCTTCAAAAATAGATAAGTAACCTATAAAATCACCTTTACCGTACAAATCAACACTATACTCTTTAGCATCATCATTTATTTTATAAGTTCTTACCCTACCCGAGTTTACAAAATATACTGCTCCAGCATAATCACCTTCATGAAAAACAACTTCTTTTTTTTTATAAATACGTGTTTTTCTGTTTTCTGATAATTTACTCAACTCATCCAAACCTTTAGCTTCATCAATAAAATTTGATAAGCCTGATAAGTTTTGTTCGTATCCTGATTTAAATAACTGACTACGCTCTATTCTACTTTCAATTACACTTAGTAATTCCATTTCTTCGTAAGGTTTAGTAACATAATCATCAGCACCTAAATTCATCCCTTTTCTAAACTCACTTTTTTCAGCCATAGCAGTTAAAAATACGAATGGTATAGAACAAGTATTAGGGTCTTTACTTAAAATATACAACACGCCATAACCATCCATTTCAGGCATCATTATATCGCAAATAATTAAATCTGGCATATGCTTTTTAGCTAACTCAACACCTACTTTACCATTTTCTGCAGTTAAAACCTTGTAATTAGCCAACTCAATAATCTCAGCGGTATTTTCACGCATTTCAAGGTTATCTTCTATCAATAAAATTGTTTTACTCATAATAATATATTTGGTATTTCTACTGTAAACGTGGTTCCTTTATGTTGTTCACTTGTAAATGATATATCTCCATTTACTAAAGTTAAATATCTTTTTACAATATTTAACCCTAAACCAGTTCCTTCAATATTGGTAACATTTTCTGCTCTAAAAAAACGATTAAACAATTGCTTTTGTTCTTCCTTTGGAATTCCTATTCCTTTATCAATAATTTTAATTTCAAGTGTTTGTTCTTGCTGAATTAATTCAATTACTATTTCATCTGTTTCACCCGAATATTTACTAGCATTAGATAACAAATTAATAACAATATTTTTAATTACATTTCTATCAGAATTCACCTTTTGCTGTCTATCTATTTTAGTATCAAAC
>CBDUPT010000076.1:0-9000 GCA_965369165.1 uncultured Flavobacteriales bacterium
ATGTTGGAGCTAGATTTAAAGTATCGGAAAAGATAAACAGTTTGCTAGGTGTAAACTATTTTAATTACAGTAATCCGATAGATAATAACGGAGATAATTTTACTGACATTACTTTGCAAGACAGAATTTCTATTTTTAATAAATGGAGTATTAAACGAAAAGAAAACCGTGAGTTTTCTATTGCAGGACGATACATTTACGAAGATAGGTGGGGAGGAGAAATGCAATGGACACCAGAATTTAGAGGAGGAGATAGTATTTATGGAGAATCTATTTATACCAGTAGGTATGAAGTAATAGGGAAGTATCAATTACCATTTAAAGAGCGCATAATGACTAGCTTTTCTTTTTCTGATCACGACCAAAATTCTGTTTATGGAAATACAGCATTTATTGCTAAACAACGCATAGCTTTTGGGCAATTGTTTTGGGATAAAAAGTTTGGATTACACGATTTATTGGTGGGTACAGCTTTACGTTATAATTATTATGATGATAATACACCAGCAACACAAACAGCTGATAGTTTAAACTCACAGAACAACCCTGATGAGGTTTTGTTGCCAGGTATTTTTGTACAAGATGCAATTTCTTTACATGAAAAGCATAAAATATTGCTTGGTTTGAGGTATGATTATGATACCAGACATGGAGATATTTTTACCCCTCGTTTTAATTACAAATGGTCGCCAAATGATAATAATACCATAAGGTTAAGCACAGGAACTGGTTACAGAGTGGTTAACTTATTTACCGAAGACCATGCAGCCACAACGGGTGCAAGAGATGTAATTATTAAAGGAACCTTAAATCCAGAAACTTCTTACAATGCTAACTTAAACTATCAAAAGTTTATTAATACCAAGTTTGGGTTTATCAATTTTGATGTAACTGCTTTTTATACCCACTTTACCAATAAAATTATACCCGATTACGAAACAAACTCTAAGCAAATTATTTATGAAAATTTAGATGGTTATGCAGAATCTCGTGGAGTGAGTTTTGACTTGAATGTCAATTTTTCTATTCCATTAAACATAAAAGTAGGAGGTACATTTATGGAGGTGTACGAAATGAACCGCAACGAATTGGGACAGTTAGAACGAGAAGAACAACTGTTAACCGAAAATGTATCGGGAACATACAGCGTGAGCTATACATTTACTAAACCAAAAATTAAGATTGATTACAGCGGTAATTTATACGGACCAATGAAACTGCCATTAGTAGAAAATGATTTTAGAGCTGAATATTCTGATTGGTACAGTATACAAAACATACAAGTAACCAAAACCTTTAAAAAAGGTTGGGAAATTTATGCTGGAGTTAAAAATCTATTGAATTTTACCCCACCAGCTTATTCTATTTTACGACCAGAAGACCCATTTGATAAAAATGTAAACGCACCAGACAACCCAAATGGTTATACGTTTGACCCTAGTTACGTTTATGCTACCAACCAAGGTATAAGAGGTTTTTTTGGAGTGAGATATACGTTGAAGTGATTTAACGGTTGATGTATGTTTGTTGTAACATCTAGAAGGATTTTATAGAATATACATAGTATTGGCTGCTTAGTTTATTTTTAATATCTCTATCAATTCTGTATTTATGTATATAGTTTCTCGGCCTATTTTTTGAGATTGTAAGATGCCAATTTCTTCTAATTGTTTTAAATATCTTGATGCAGCTTTCCTTTCAACACCAAGTCTCTCAACAACATACTCTATTTTAGAATAGGGGTGTTCAAACAATAGTTCAATTAATTCTTTTCGATAAATTTTAGTTGCTTTTTCTTGAGCGATTAGAATAGTTTCATCTAGTAAAATTTTAATGGAATTAATCTTTTTAACTGTTTTATTAGATGTTACTTCAACTGCTTTAAGCATATATATAATCCAATTTTCCCACTCATTATTTTTATTGACTTTGTTTAATAATTTATAGTATTCAGATTTGTTTTCATTAATGTATGAACTTAGGTAAAGAATAGGAATATCTAGTAAACCATTTATTATTAGATATAGAATATTTAATATTCTTCCTGTCCGCCCATTTCCGTCATAAAAGGGATGAATACTTTCAAATTGATAATGTAAAATAGCGAGGTTAATTAGGGGAGATAAGTCGGAATTTTTATTGTTGAAATGGTCAAGAAAGTTTGAAAGTAAATCTAAAATTTCCTCTTTTTCTTGTGGAGGAATGTAAACTACTTCTCCTGTTTTATCGTTTTTCAGAACAGTTCCTGACATATTTCGAATTCCAGCATTATTTTCAATAATGGTTTTTTGTAATTCAACAATATCCTTTTGTTTTAAAAATCCTTGATTTTTAATTATTTCAGCACCTAAAAATATTGCTTTTCGATAGTTAATTACTTCTTTAATCTGTAGAGATTGCTTTGTAGAAGAAGAAAGTGCCTTGTATAATTCATCTTGTGTTGTTATGATATTTTCAATTTCAGAGCTCTCTTTAGCTTCTTGTAAAACTACAGCATTTACTAACATTGTTTGGTTTGGGATTGTCTTTGCGATTCCTTTTAATTCTCCTAAAGCGGTTGATGACTTGCTTAATTGGCGTAGAATATTAATGGTTTCTATATCATCCCGTTTAGGAGGTAGTTTTTCAAGTTTTTTGATAGGGTGCATATTGTCGCATATTATTTTTATGTGTACCAAAAATACAAAAAAAGCACCAAATAAAAATTAGGTGGTGTTTTTTGTCCTTTATTCACTATAATTATTTTCGGGAATTTTTATTCCCGAAATACTTATCTAATATAAGAGGCTTTTTTGGGGTGAGGTATACGATTAAGTAACGGTCCCGTATAAAATACGTTTTAATGTATTTTATACAGTGTTGGGCACAGTATTTTCATTTATGTTTTGATCATCAATTTTCCAAACGTAAATCAGTATAGTTATAGAGTTGAAGAATAGTAGCAACAATGTCCAATTCCATTTTTCTGATTTTTCTACATTTTTATAATTCCAAATTTTCCAGATTAAAATAGCAATAATAAATTGAATAGAGAGACTAATGCTAATTGTCAAAATATAATAGGTCAACATATCTGGTATCAACCAATTGAATTTTGTCGGAAAAATAAATGTCAGCATGTATAATAACCCAATTACAGGAGGAATGCTCAATAGTATTTTTTGTCCTTTTTTCATATTGTGCTCAACATATCCAACTATACCTTTTATCTATTTACCGTAAACCAACTCAAAAGTTACTTTAATTTCATCTTTGTTAATGTCTTTTTCTTTTACTTTTTCTCTTAAATTAAAATCTAAGGTATTTACTAAAAAAGAACCAGTTAAGGTATAACCGTTTTCTGTTTTAGTGGTAGCCACTTGCATATCCATTTCTTTGCTTTCGCCTTGTATGGTTAAATTACCACTTGCTGTAGAATCGGCAATGTTGGTTAATACCATAGTAGAGTTGGGGTGTTTGGTTACATCAAATAAACCACTTCCTTTTTCTTTGGCAAACTTAAAAGAAGCCATATCAAAAACTACAGTTGCTTCGGTTAAAGCATCATCAGTTGTGGTAAGTCCACCTTCTGTAATGGTTACACTTCCGTTAGAGGTTAGTTTTACTTCGCCTAAATCTACATCAACCATTTTACCAAATAACTTTACTTTTTGTTTGGTTGGTTTTTGATCTAAAGTACGTTCCCAATCTGCGGTACTTGTTTCAGTATTTAATTGGTAATCGGCAACAACAGGTAAAACCTCTTCAACAGTTTCTGCTGTGTTTTCGTTGTTTGTATTTTCTGTAGTTTCTCCACCACAAGCAACTAATAAAATTACTGCTGTAGCTAATAATAAAGTTTGTTTTTTCATTTATAGAAGGCTAAAATTTGATATAAATATACCAAATTAAACCTATTAATAAGACAGTCTGATTAAAGGTAATACAAAAGCCCAAAACACAATGCCAATAAGCATAATAGGTATTGTAGTTTTTTTACCAGCATAAAACCTTGAAGCTAAAAAACATCCAATTGGAATAGAAAATAGTACAGGTGTTAACATAGATATACCAATTAAACCATACTTGTTTTTTATTTTAACAAACCGTCTGTTGCCTTTGGTAAAAACTTTCTTTTCTTTCTTTTTTGGCAGTAGTTTGTTGATTTGCATGTTTATCCATCCTGTAGCATAGTAGAAGAAAATTACACCAGTAGTTCCGCCTGTTATTAAAATGAATACAATTTCAAAATAGCTATAATTAACGCTTGGTAATAACATATAGCCTAATGACATTGCAAACTTGGTAGCTGCAAATAAAAAGACTAAAATAAATTCTGTAATGGCTGTGTAATCCATTTATTACTCTTTAGATCCAAATGCTAAATCGCCAGCATCACCTAAACCAGGCACAATGTAAGACTGAGCAGTTAATTCATCATCAATTGCACCTACCCATATAGTGGTGCCTTCAGGTAGTTTTCTTTTTACATACTCTAAACCTTCTACACTTGCAATTAAAACAACAACGTGTAATTTTTTTGGTTTACCTCTTTGTAATAAAGATTTATAAGTTACCATCATACTTGCTCCTGAAGCTAACATAGGGTCAGATAAAATAACTGTTTTATCATCAATGTTAGGGCTGGCTAAATATTCTGCTTCAATATCAAAAGTACCATCTTTGTGGTGTTTTCTGTAAGCAGAAATAAATGCATTTTCAGCATTATCAAAGTAATTTAGTAAGCCTAAATGTAATGGGAGACCAGCTCGTAAAATAGTAGTTAACACTGGTGTTTCGCTAGTTAATTTTATTTCAGCAACACCTAATGGAGTAGTTATCTCTTTTTTGCTGTATTCAAAAGTTTTACTGATTTCGTAAGCAAAAATTTCTCCCATGCGTTCGCAGTTTCTTCTAAAACGCATTTTATCGTTTTGTACTTCTACGTTTCTTATTTCAGAAATAAACTGATTAAAAATTGAGTTTTTTGCTCCTAAATTGATGACTTCCATAATTCATTTGTTTATGTTTCAAAGGTAGTTAAACAGAATGAGGTTGGAATTTTTATTCCGTGAAAATCATGTCAGTTCGAGTGATTTTTGATTTTTATTCTCGATACATTTTGTTTTTACCCTTAGACTTCGCTCAGGATGACAACAAAATACTCGAATTGACAAAATCAAAAATTGTATCGATAAAAAATGATTTTTTTAATTTACAGCTTCTTTTAACATTTCTTCGTAAACCATTTTCCACCCTTTCCAAATATCTTTATCCGAAAGAGATTCGTTATGCCATACACTTACAAAAGTACCGTTTACCGCCTTTACTTTTTGCATTAAACGCTTAATTTTAGTTAGTGCATCTTCTGGTGTAACTTTATTGTAATACTGCAATGTAGCTTCCATTACGGTAAAAGGAACTATTTTCAATTTTGTGGTTACTTCAGTATCTAAGTCGTAAAAGTAAAAAGGACTACAAATACTCGCTCTAAAACCACTTACTTCGGCATAACCCATAGTGTAATCTTCAGCAATATCATTATCTATTAAATTACGATAAGTACTAGGTAGGTTAAGTTTTAAAAAATGCTGACGACTTTTAGTGGTATTTCTATGTGTAATATCTTGTAATCTTCTAATCTCTTTTTGTAGTGTTTCTATATTTTGGTTAGAAGCATAAGATGGATGAATACCGATAGTATGGTAATCGGCTAATGATTTTATAAGTGATTGAAATGCTTTATTTTTTACAGGAATGTTTTTATCGTTAACACCATAATCTCCTAGCAAAAAGAAATAAATAGGTTTTATATCGTACTCTTTATGAATTTCATTTTGATAATCAAATGTATCATAAGGGTCTAGTTCTTTATTTGATAAAACTTTTAATCGCTGAGCAAATGTTCCTTGTGAGAAAGATTTTAGAAGTCCTCCAGCCATTCTTAAAAAGCCTTTGTTTTTGTATGCATAGGCATTATCTATATCTAGGGTAGAAACAAACTCAAAATTTCTTTGAGGGAATTTAAAGTTAGGATAATGTTGCTCAATTTCTAAAGCAATTCGGTTAGCCCAAATGTTTACTAAAGGTTCTTCTATAAAATTATGCTGTAAAGCCAAACTCTCTGAAGCTACAAAGCGTTCGTGTTGGTCTTTAATGTGAGGCAAGTATTCTTCGTATCTACTAATTAAATAAAAGCTTGCTGAAAATGGATCAAAAGGAAAAACAGAATCACGGCCAACACTAAAAAAACACTTGTTGTTTTCAAATTCAAAAACAGAAATATTTTGGTCGTTAATTCCGGTTTCAAATAGGATAGAGGAGGGTTGAAAAAATATGCCTGAATCTAATTTGTTGTTGGAGTAGTTTATTTTAACACCATCAAAACTTTCAAACTGCTCTAGGTTATCGGTTATTTCAATATCAGTTAATAAAACATCAGTAAAAATGGTTTTAAAGATATATCGTAAACGATTGGTTATTTTATGACTGTATATTAGCATTGTTAGTAATCAGTGTTCAGTGGAATAATTATCACATCATTAAATTATCTAATTATCACATTATAAAATTCCTTCATCTGCAAAGCTAAAGTAGTTTTTTTCTCCAACAATGATATGGTCAACTACTAAAACATCCATTATATTGCCTGTTTCTTTTAATTTTTTAGTGAGTTGTATATCTGCCTGGCTTGGTTTTAAGTTTCCTGATGGATGATTGTGAAATAGGATTATTGCAGAAGCCAATAATTCTAATGCGTGTTTAAATATTATTTTGGTGTCAGCAACAGTTCCTGCAACACCACCTTTACTAATAAAAACTTTTTTTATTAATTCGTTTCTTCGGTTGAGGTAAATTGCCCAAAATTCTTCGTGTGGTAAATCGCTTAAAATTGCACTCATACTTTCGTAAGCTTTTTGACTAGAGTTAATTATTGGCTTTTTCTCACTAACAGCTTCTTTTCTTCTTCTACCTAATTCTAATGCAGCTATAATACTAATGGCTTTTGCTTCTCCAATGCCATTAAATTTGGTTAAATCATTTATTGAGAGTTTTCCTAATTGGTTTAAATCGTTATTGATAGAGGCTAAAATCTTTTTAGAGAGTTCTACTGCAGTATCTTCTTTATTTCCTGAGCCAATTAAGATGGCAATTAATTCGGCATCAGATAAAGTCCCTTTGCCTTTTAAGCTTAGCTTTTCTCTTGGTCTATCTTCTTCAGCCCAAGATTTAATATTTAAGTTACCTTTGTACATGGGTTTATAAAGGTACAAAAAGCATTTTTTTTGAATTAATAAATTAGGTATTTATTGGTGTAATTAATCAATTTAGACTTATCTTTAGTGTGTATAAAACATGTTATTATGATTAAGTTTATTTCTTTTCTTATATTAATTTTCTTGAGTTACTTTTCATTTTCTCAAGCTTATGTTAAGCTTGTACCATCAAGAGATACCATTAATAATTGTGATAATTCGATTAAAATGATTCCTTATGGTACAACTGGACCATATGTAATAACATGGTGGGATAATCATTGGCAGCCTAGTACTGGTTTAAGTGCAGAAAATATATGTGAGGGGACTATTATTTCTACTGAATTAATAGATGTCAATTGTCAGCATTTGAGAAATGTAATGTATGTTATGCCAGATTCAATGCCACAACTATATTTAGATACTGTTGTTGCAGTATTGCCGAGCGCTCCTGGAAATTGTGATGGAAGTATAGCTTTTTATTTTAAAAATGTACAGCCAGGATTTAAAAGATATTTTAGTACTCCAAGTGGGGGTATAACTTATGACTCTATATTTACTGGTTTGTGTGAAAATGACTATACATATTCGATTTCTGGATTTCCAGGATGGAAAACCTTAGGAGAAGTTTCTGTTTCTTTGCATTACACTCCTGTTTTACCCTGTGCACCATTCGCTGATTCTTTAGTACTTAGTCCAATTTCTGCTCCTGGGAATTGTGATGGGGTTGTAACTTATAATACAAGTGGAACATCAGGATCAGCACCTTATCTAAGGTCTATATATAAACCTATTGGATCTGCTTCAGTACAAGTAAATAGTGGTTTAGATACTTCTAGTTCCTTTGGTTCTCTTTGTGCGGGACCACATATTATATACACACAAACTTATGGAAGTAATAGGTACTTTACTAGTAGTACTATATTTGTAGATAACCCAGTGATAAATGATTCTACTTGGGGCTCTCCATCTTCAAATCAGATTGATACTATTTTATTATCAGCAATAACAAATTGTGGAATTAATTATGATTTTAATGTTGATACAGTTTTTATCAGTCAAATGAATCATATCGCAGGGAATCAATTTGAATTTGAAATTACTGTAATTCAAGATTTAGATTCAATTTCCCAAACCCAAGATACTATATACAATTATGAAACTGCAACTGTAGATACAAGCCATCAATTATGTTTTGATATAACATTCTTTTGTGCAGATTCTTCAGGAATTGGTTCAAAAACTATAAACAGTGAACTACATTCTTATATATATTTTCCAAGTGGTCCCGCAACATCAATTAATAATCATATTTCTGAGATAAATAGTTTTGAGATTTATCCTGTACCAACTTCTGATTACTTAATAATTTCAAATTTGCCTAAAGGATTGAATAAATTAAGAGTTTTTGGTATTGATGGTAAGGAGTATCTTAATAAAGATGTTAGTACTCAACAGTTAAAAATAGACCTATCAATATATCCTTCTGGCATGTATTTTATTTCAGTTGAAAATCAATTAGGTTATTATTCAACTAAGAAAGTTATACTCAATAATTAAAAAAGGGAAGCTAAAATTAGCTTCCCTTTACTTATCATAATCCTCCAAGGTTTATATTGTCTAGCTATATAAACCTTGGAGGATTTTTCATCAATAAAAATTAAGCCTCAGCAGTTGGTCCACCAAAGTTCATTGGTATTCCTTGTGGCTCAAGGTCTTTAATTCTACCATTAGTTGCTTCAAATTTTTGAATGTTATCTTGTAA